>DATHGU010000318.1:0-2006 GCA_035317495.1 Solirubrobacteraceae bacterium | reverse complement strand
AGCTCGTCGGCGGCCGCGACGAAGCGCACGCGCCTGACGTTCAGCTCGTCGCGCACGATCTCCACCAGCCGCTCGATCGCCTGGCGCTCGCGGTCGTCGGCGACGACGACCGCCTCGCCCAGCGGCTGGCGCACCTTGATCTTCGCCTTGCCGCGCGCGCCCAGACCCAGGCGGACCGTCTCGCGCGCCAGCGACATCGCGCGCTCGAGATCCTCATCGCGCGGCGGCAGGCGATCGTGCGCCCGCGCGCCGGCCGGCGCGGGCCTGGCGTCGGGGAAGTCGCACAGGTGCACGCTCGCCAGCGTGCCATCCAGGTTGTCGTAGATCTCGTCGGCCATGAACGGGCAAAAGGGTGCGAGCAGCTTGGCGACGGTCAACAGGCACGTGCGCAGCGTTCCAAACGCCGCCGGATCGCCGTCCCAGAAGCGCCGCCGCGAGCGGCGCACATACCAGTTCGACAGGTCCTCGACGAGCTCCGCGATCGCCCGGCCGGCGGACGTCGCGTCGTACGCATCCAGTCGCTCCGCGACCAGCTCGGCCGCCGCGGCGGTGCGGGACAGCGCCCAGCGGTCGAGATCATCGGTGGGCGCGGGCGAGCCCACTCCGGCGCCCTGGGCGTCGCCCGGGCCGGGGGCGTCGCCCGCGCCGAGGGCGTCCCCCGCGCTCCCTCCGCCGGCCCCGCGCAGCTGCTCCGCGCCGGCGTGCGCGTAGAGCGAGTAGAAGAAGTACGTGCTCCACAGCTGCTTGAGGAACAGGCGCACGCCCTCGCCGATCGTCGCGGCCGAGAAGCGGTAGCCGTCCCACGGCTGCTTGGAGGTGAAGAAGTACCAGCGGAAGGCGTCCGCGCCGTAGGTGTCGAGCACCTGCCACGGCTCGACCGTGTTGCCCTTGGACTTGGACATCTTCTGGCCCTCCTCGTCGAGGATCAGGCCGAGGCACACGACGTTGCGATACGGCGGCGGCTCCGAAAGCAGCGTCGCGACGGCCAGCAGCGAGTAGAACCAGCCGCGGGTCTGGTCCTGCGCCTCGCAGATGAAGTCCGCCGGGTAGCGCTCGCCGAAGCGCTCGGCATGCTCGAACGGGAAGTGGTGCTGCGCGAACGGCATCGCGCCCGAGTCGAACCACACGTCGATCACCTCCGGCACGCGCCGCATCGGCCGCCCGCAGTCCGGCTCGCCGTCCTCGTCCTCGTGCGGGCACGCGAACTCGAGCTCGTCGACGAACGGGCGGTGGTGGTCTGAGAGCTCCTGGCCCGAGCGCTCCTGCAGCTCCTCGAAGGAGCCGATCACGTGCACGTGGCCCTGCTCGCAGCGCCACACCGGAAGCGGCGTGCCCCAGTAGCGCTCGCGCGACAGCGCCCAGTCGACGTTGTTCGCCAGCCAGTCGCCGAAGCGCCCGTGCTTTACGTGCGGCGGGTACCAGGAGACCGTCTCGTTTGCGTCCAGCAGCTCCTGGCGCAGCTTCGTCGTCGCGATGTACCACGACGGTTTCGCGTAGTACAACAGCGGCGTGCCGCACCGCCAGCAGTGCGGGTAGGAGTGCTCGTACTGCTCCACGCGCAGCAGCAGCCCGCGCGCGTCGAGGTCCGCGATCAGCTCCTGCGTCAGCTGCGGGTCCTTCACGAACCGGCCCGCGAACGACCGCCCCTCGCTGGCCGATCTCTGATCGGTGAGCACGCGCTCGTCGAACGTCCCGTCGCGCTTGACCGGGTTGTACAGCGTGCGCGGTTCGTCGCCGCTGAAGATGCCCGCGGCCGCCGCCACGCGATAGTCGTCCTCGCCGAACGCCGGCGCCAGGTGCACTATGCCCGTGCCGTCCTCCGTCGTCACGAACTCGTCGGCGAGGATCGGCAAAGGGCCCGCCTCGCGGTCGCTCGCAGCGAAGATCGGCCCGACATAGGAGCCATAGCGCTCCACCAGCTCCGCGCCGCTGAACCGCTCGACGATCTCGATCGCCTCACCCAGCACCGGACCGACACGATCCGACCCGAGCACGAAGTGATCATC
>DATHGU010000317.1:0-2082 GCA_035317495.1 Solirubrobacteraceae bacterium | reverse complement strand
CGGCTCGCATTCGGAATCCGGCAGCTCGACGTCGTTCGAGTTCCGGCTGGGCCTGCCGGGCGCGCTGCTCGTCTCGGCTCTCTCGCTGAGCTACTTCTTCCTGTGCGAGTGCTTGTTCGGCCAGACGATCGGCAAGCGGCGCATGGGTCTGTGCGTTCGCTCCTCCGCGGGCGGCGCGGCTGGCCTCAACGCGATCTCGGCGCGTACCGTCCTTCGCCTGATCGACGGTCTGGGTTTGTACCTTCTCGGCACACTCGTCGCCATCCTCACCGGCGCTCGTCGCCGGCGGATCGGAGATTGGCTGGGAGGGACGGTCGTCGTGCGCGACGAGGGAGGCCTCGAGGACCCGCCCCGGCATGAGACGCCCTGTGTCAACCCCTTTGTTCGAGAAGTCTGGTGAGGTTGCCGTGAAGGGCGGGATCGTAGGGGGCGTGGTCTTGCCAGCAGCGCCAGAGCACTCGGGTCCAGGCGCGGCCCAGGATGCGGACTGCGTGGGGGTGATCGCAGCCGCGGGAGCGGGCGCGCTGGTAGACCTCGCGTGCCCACGGGTGCCAGTGTCGGGTGCTGTCGGCCAGGACGCACATGTGTTTGCGCAGGCGCTTGTCGCAGGCCCAGCGGAAGGTGGCGTTGTTGCGCTTGCCGGACTGGATCGTGACGGGAGCTTGGCCGGCGTCGGCGGCGAGCGAGTCGTTGGTGGGGTAGCGGCAGCGGTTATCGCCGATCTCGGCGAGCAGGCCGGCGGCGGTCACGACGCTCTTGCGGTCGCGGAAGAGGGCGAGGAAGATCGCTCCGTCGGGGTGGGTTCGGATGGCGCCGGCGATCTGGCTGGTGAGCTGGCTGATCTGCTCGACGATTGGTGTGAGCGCGTCGACGAGGCCGATCACGGCGGTGCGTCGTGCGTCTCCCTCGAGCTCCCCGACGACGGCGGTAGGCGCGGTGTGCAGCCTCGCAAGCAGTTCGGCGGGGGTGCGTCGGCCACAGTAGGCGTGGCGGGCGAGGAAGCCTTCAAGGCGCTTCTCGCCGAGGCCGCGGGTGTCGGTAGGGCTCGGATAGCGCTGAAGGAACGCGAGTCCGATCGGGCTGTCGATATCGGCGAAGATTCTCTCGGCGCCTGCCCAGAACGTTTGCAGCTGGGCGCGCAGCTGGTTGGCCAGGGCGACGCGTGCGTCGACGAGCTCCTCGCGGGTGCGCACGAGTGTCTTCAGCGCCAGCGTCTCATCGCCCGAGGGTGCGAGCACGGGGAAGCGGTGGCGGTCGGTTCTGGCCAGCTCGCAGAGCACGAACGCGTCGAAGCGGTCATTCTTGCCCGCCGCCGCGCGGTAGCGCTCGCGCGCCGCCTTGACCTGGTTGGGGTGGATCGCGAGCACGACGATGCCGGCCGCCAACAGTCGCCCGACGAGCAGTCCGTCGGGTCGCTCGATCGCAGCACACTCACGCGTGTCTTGAGCAGCAGGGCGATCAAAGCGCTCACGCCACGCTCGTCGTGGCTGAACTGCTCGGCAGCGAGCAGCGCTCCGTGCTCGTCGGTGATGTGAACGTCGTGCCAGTCGCTGGCCCAGTCGATCCCGCTGATTGCGCGCATAGGTTCTTCTCCTCAGTCGAGGTTCGCTTGAAAAACGCCGACCAGGAGGTACCGTGGCGGGTGCTCATAGGCAGGCCCTCGGTGGGGCGACGCCCTGTCGCCGCTCTGGGTGCCTCACACCACCGGGAGGCGCTTGTCTCATGCGGGCCGTCTAAGCGGCTAGCGCGACTGGCGCTCTCCCGGCGGTGGTCAGCTATGTGCGCTGAGTCTCAGGCCTCGCCCAACCTCCGGTCGGGCGAGATCTCCCTCTCTCGGAGAGAAAGCGAGAGCAACCCCGCTCAGCAGAGAGAGGTTGCCCTATGAGCGCGCGTTGTGCGTACGTCGACCTGGACGGAACGCTGCTCGGGCGCGGCGCGTCGCTGCTGCATGACGGGGAGGGAGCGATCTCGATCGATGGCGTTCGCGCCGTGCAGGCGTGCCTGCGTGCCGATGTCGAGGTCGTGTTGATGTCGGGGAGGCGGCGTGCGCAGGTGTTCGAGGATGCCCGGCTGCTCGGCCAG
>DATHGU010000316.1:0-5798 GCA_035317495.1 Solirubrobacteraceae bacterium | reverse complement strand
CGCACGCCGAGCGCCTGCGCGGCCTCCAGCAGCCGCTCGGGCTCCTCGCCCGGATCGACGATCACCGCCGGGCGCAGCCCCTCGGTGTGTGGTCCGCCCTGCCCGCTCGCGCTCACGATGTAGCAGTTCTCCTGCACCGGCCCGACAGTGAACGAGCGTACGTCGAGCCCGCTCATCTCGCCGCCTCTCCGTCACCGCGGACGGCGAGCCTCACCGCGAGGCCGCCTTGCCGCCACCCCGCTTGGCCTTGCCGCGCTGGCGGCGGTTGAAGAGCCACAGGTCGGTGTAGTAGCTGATCGGCACGTACATCAGCAGCACGACCGGGAACAGCGCCGCCGCCTGGGTCGCGTTCTTGACCAGGAACAGGCTGACGAGCAGCATCAGCACGGCAGCGATCATCGCGCGATAGAAGGCCCCGCGCCAGGTCGGCGGACGATCGCGCCGGTCGAGCTGTTTCTCCCTGGCCCGCGCGGCGTCGCCGGCCTTGCCGCTCTTCTCGGCCGCCGTAGGCTTTCGTCCGGTGCGCCCGCGCGACTCCACGACGCCCGCGGCGTTGCCGCGGTGCTTGGTCTGGCGCTTGCGCCTGGTCTGAGCCATATCAGGAGCCTAGTGCGTTCAGCTCCAGCGCGTTCTCGATCACGTGGCGCGCGGGATCGAAGCCGGGCAGCGGAAGGCCCTCGGGGAAGCCCTCGAGCGCGGCACGCGGGGCCAGGCCGACCAGCTCGGCGCCGGCGAGCGGCGCGTGCCGGCCGACGGCCTCGACAACCTCGGCCAGCGCCAGCTCCAGCGGGCGCTCGACGTTCATCGACACCTGCCCCACGCCACCGCTCAGCGCCACGCCGATCGCGCGCACGCCCGGCAGGCCGTGCTCGCCTCCCTCGCGGATCAAGCCCGCGATGCGACGCGCATCGGCGACGCCCGCCGGCGCCCGCAACAGCAGGTTGAAGGCCACCAGGGGCTCGCGCGCGGCGACGAGCGTCGCTCCGGCGCTGCGATGCAGACGGGGTGGCCCGAAGTCCGGGCTCGCCCCGCTGCGCGCGGCGAGCCGCTCTGCCAGTCCACGCACGCCGCCGCGGCGCAGCGCCGCGCGCGTCGACCGCGAATCGTCGTCCGCCAGCTCGCCATACAGGAACACCGGCACGTCCAACTCGCTCGCGATCCGATCGGCGACGACGAGCGCCTCGGCACACGCCGCTCCGCGCGCGCCCACATCGAGATACACGAGCGGGACGACATCGACCGTGCCGACGTGTGGATGCTCGCCGACCTCCGCTTCCGCGCCGAATTCGCGGCGCATCACGTCGATGCGCTCAACGGCCGCCGCGGCGCCGCGCAGCAGCGAGTCGCCCAGCTCGATCGGCCGGCCGGCGAGCGTGAACACCGAGCGGTGATGGTCGGGGTCGGAGTGGGTATCGAGCAGCCGCACGCCGGGCGACCGACGATTGGCCGCGCCACCGGAGGTGGCAGGCGGCTCGCTCGCCGCGCCTCCCGCCAGGAAGGCCTCGCCGATCTCATCGATCGTGCTCGCGTCGCGCCCCTCCGAGACGTTCGGCACGGCCAGCAGGATCGGTGGCGCCATCCCACGAGGCTAGAGATGCGGAGCTGCTCCCGCAGCGCGCCGAGCGCTCGTGCTATTCGACGGTCGTCCCGGGCGCCAGCCCTTCGTTTTCGATCCCGACCCCGCGATGCATCGAGTCCTCGTACACGGCTATGGAGCGGACGTCGAACTCCCTGGTGCCCGAGGTAAAGCTCGTCGAACAGCTCGAGCACGTCCTGAGCGCGTAGCTGAGGATCAGTCCAGATTTGATGCTGTTGACCGGGAAGGCGGGACCGATGCCCGTGCCCCACGGCTGGGGAACGCCGTCGATCCACTCGCTGAAGATGCCGGTGGGAAATACCTCCGTGGTGTAGGTGTGGAAGCCCGCCGACGGGTCGACGTCGAAGCCGCGTTTTGCCGCCGACGGATGTGGCGGGGCGAACCAGGACATGAACAGGTCATCGGTCTTCCAGCCAGTCGTGTGCTGCGAGCCCCAGCCGCCGCCCTCGAAGAAGTCGAACTCGCTTTCGCTCCACGGCGGACCGTTCGACCACCAGCCGGGATCTGCCTCTCCCGTGTTGGGCGGGAACCTGGCCACGGTCTGGAACACAAGCGTCTGGCCAAAATTGGGCGACCAATAGAAGATGCGGTAGCCGGGCGCGCCCGAGCCGAGGCCCTTGACCACGCCGCACACATAGTGCTTCGAGCCCGGGGATTGAGCCGTGTCGGTGTGGGTGCAGGTGAGTCTCAGCCCGTCCGGGCCCGTGCTCACGGCGCTCGGGTTGAAGACCTGCATCTCGTTCGAGTTGAAGCCTTCGCAGTTCTTGTATTCGGAGCAGTTGTTGGGGAAGAGAGTGTTGTCCTGGCCCGGGCCGCTGCCGATCGGGGCCGCGAAGGCGTTCGCGTAGACGACCGACCAGCCGCCCAACGGAGTGGAAGGTCCCGCCGGCTTGGCACTGACGGTGCCGCTGGGTTCTTCTTCCGGCGGTTCTTCCTGCGGCGGCGGTTCTTCTTCGGGCGGCGGTTCTTCGGGCGGTTCTTCTTTCGGCGGCGGTTCTTCGCCGACCTTGGGGAGCGGCGTGCCCGCGGCGATCATGCCTCCGGCAGGGCGTTCTTCGTAGAGGGCGCGTACCAGGACTTCGTAGCCTTGGACGCTCAGCCCAGGGATCTTGTAGGAGCGCCGTTTGAGGCCAAGTTCCACGGGCCGACTCCATGACGTGGACGCCGCCGCGGGGCGCCAGCGGACCCGGAAGCCGGTCAGCCCGACCGTCGTCGTGACGCGCCAGGAGGGTTTGAGCGACTCTTCGCCGGGAGTGATCTGGAGCTTGGTGACAGCCGGCCGCGCCGAGGCGGGGGCCGCTGCCGCCGAAGCGACGAAAGCGGCCCCGAGAATCGCCATTGCTGCCGCCTTTCCGCGCCTTGATGAGCGCGTGCGGCGCTGCGCATGTCCCTTTTCTGCGGACCTGCGCGACTCGATCCTCCGGCGGTAGATTCGCACTCCTACGACGATCGCCATTCCTTGAAATCGCCCATCTAGAGGAGTTGCCCCTCGGTTATCCTACCTAAACCTAGTCAAACAAGGCCATCCGCGTTTGCAGCCCCCGCCGACAGCGCCGGCCCTTGCCGCGAAACGAACTCCCCAGGAAGCGAACCGACGGCGCCCGACGCCCCCCCCTCGGCGGGCCCTCGAATAGACTGATCGATGGTGGTGGCGGCGCACGCGAACAGTCGCGCCAAGAGCACCCACATGAGCGGCAACTGCAACCGCCGCGACCCCGCCGGAGTAGCTCAGCTGGTTAGAGCAGCGGAATCATAATCCGCGTGTCGGGGGTTCGAGTCCCTCCTCCGGCATCCGCAAAACCCCTGCTATGTCAGTGTTTTGGACTTTATCAAGGGCTTCGGAGAGCAGCGCGGATTTCCCTACGGATTTCCCTAGCGGGCGTGACGGGGGCGTGAGCCGTGCGAATCAGGCCCTCTGGCGTCAGGCACGGATGCGACTGGCGCGCGCGCGAAGACGGGTCGCGACCTCGGCGTGGATCGGCAGGCCGACTCCCTCAGCGGTCTCGAGCGTCACGACGAACGCATAGGGAACCGCGTCGTCGAGGACGCCCGCACCGGGACTCCCGGTGATCGTGAAGCTGAGGTCGTCGCCGTCGGCAAATGGCACGGCGTCGTCGCCCTCGAGCACCTCGTGTTGCACGGTCCCGCGAACTACAGCGTTGTTGCTGGCCTCTTGGCGCTTTCGCGCGATTGCACGCGATCCGGTTGCATCTACACGAAGCTTCGCTCGTCGGTAGCCACGGTGGGCGACATTTACAGGGGTCATCCATGCGAGGGTGACGGTGATGCGACGCCAGTCTGTGCGGCTGGCGAGGCTCGGCGGGAGCGGCAGCAGGTACTCGTGCGTGCCCTCACCGAGCCTTGCGGCGTAGAGCGCCGTGACGCGGTGGTCGTCGTCGACCAGAGGCCAGCCGGGCCGCAAGAGGCCATAGCCGAGCGCGCGACCGAGATCCTCCTTGGTCACGCCACCGGTCGCGTCTTGGAAAGCCTGGCGCATAGCGGTCTCGGCCGGGCCCCAGGTCGCGCCATGCACGATCAGTGCCTTAACGAGAACGGCGTCGTACTCGGACCCCGGCATGGCCGCCCCCCAATCATCCCGCAGCGCGTCGAGGCGACGAAGGATCTGCCCGCCTGCGCGCGTCGTCAGAGCTGTCGCCGGACTCGTACCGTGCGCCCACGTCGTGCGATTGAGGGCTCCGCTCGCTGCGGGGGCGGCGACCTCGATACCCGGTGGACGGACTGTACGGCTCGGAGAGAGCTGTCGGTCAACGCCGGCCGCGGCGGGTGTGACTTCCAGGAGCTGACGTCCTCCCGGCGCCAGCACATCGGGCTTGATCGCGCGGCCGTGACCGGGCCCCCAGCTGCTGAACGCCGCGCTGACGCCGGGCGTGACGATCGGGGCGATCCGCCCGTCGTCGCTCGGTGCAGCCGCGTCGAGTTGAGCACCGCCCACGGTGAGCGCGTTGACGGACTCTCCCGGCGCGAGCACGCGACGCAACGAGGCGGTGTCGGCAAGCTGCGAGAGCACCTCGGACTCGACCTCTGCCGAATCGGCCATGTCAACGTCGTGCGGGAGCACGAGCTCGACCGGATGATTGCCGGCGCTGACGATGAACAGAATGTCGTAGGTCGCCGCAAGGTAGTCCAGCAGCCGCGCCCACGGGCTGACGAAGCGGTCGAACTGCTGCGCGCGGTCGCCGATCGACAGGTTGACGATACGGACCTCCGGCGCTTGCGCGTCCCCGCCCTCCTTCATCCGCACGACCGCCTCGTGGACGAGCTGCACCGGGAGGCGCTGCACGGGGATCGACTCTTCGGGGTTGGGAACCCAGTCGTGCTGCGGATCGACACGGATGATCGGCCGGAGGTAGACCGGCTCCTCCAGCGGCTGCTCGCCGGCGCCTAGATCGCCGTGGAGGATCGTTGAGGTGATCGCGGTGCCGTGCCGGCGGTGACGTACCTCGACCGTCTCCTCCCAGCCCTCGGGGTCGTCGAGGATCACTCGCCCGTCCAGGAGCACATGACGCGCGATCGGGAGGCCGTCGAGAATGGCTATACGCGGCGCCCCGAGGATCTCCATGGGCGTCGCTGGCGCAGCCTCGCCGGTCTCCTCCGGGTCAGCGATTGGGATTCCTGTCTGCCCGGCAGCTCGTAGGAACCGAACACCTCGGCCGTCGCGATCACTGAGCCAAGCGACGGTCATGGATTGCGCGGTCGCGAGCAGGACGTTCGCAGGGAGTTCGGCGAGCACGCCGTGGTAGTTGATCTCGGGGAGCACGTACTCCGTTACTAGGCGGCCGTTGTTTGCCTGTAGGCTCGGGGCGAGACTGTCAAGCTCAGCTTGACGGCGAGCTGCATCGGCGCGATACCAGAGCTCGACCTCGAATGGGATCAGCCGCTGGCCGGCGTCGGCGAGCTCCGCGCGCCATGCATCTGCGGCGCCGGTGCGGGAAAGACGGTCGCTGTCATCCCACTGCCGGACAGTGATGAGCCGCTCGAAGACAGTCTTCCAGGTCGCCCAGCCGTATTTGAGCTGCTCACCATCCTGCCATTGCGCCCATAGGCTCTCCAGCTGGCGGGCCGCGCGCTCGTCGGACGCGACGACGAACACCTCGCGTCGCAGCGTGGTCCGCTTGTCACGACTGGTATCGACGTTGGCGAAGACGTCGGTGTCCTCGATCTTGTCGCCGAGCTCCTCGGC
>DATHGU010000315.1:0-3374 GCA_035317495.1 Solirubrobacteraceae bacterium | reverse complement strand
ACACGAGCAGCACGGCGGGCGCATGCACGCCGATGCCTTGCACGCCGACGATGAAGCCGAGCGTCGCTGCCAGCGAGTATGCGGGCGCGGTCGAGGCGACGCCGATGACGATGTTCGAGAGGTAGCCGATCGCGCCTTTCTTCAGGCCCTTGTCGATGACTTCCAAGGATGCCGGGGGGCCGGATCCGGGCGATGCGGGGACTCCGGGTGTGGCGGCACTGTCGGCGGCCATCAGCGGCTCCTCTCGTCGGTTCTAAAGACGTTACGGCCTGGTCGCGACAGAAGGTACGTCGCGGAGCGCCGGACGCGCAAGGGGCGTGATCCCCAAAGCCGGGCGTCGCCGTTGTACAATTCGTACAATTGCGGTGGGACTTCTTGAACCACGAGGCGGCTTGAGGGGCAAATGTGGAGGGAGTAGCGTTGTCCTCAGTGTCCAGTGAGCTACCCGGGAAGCGTGTTATTCATGCCAATTGATCTTCAAGCGCAGGCCAAGCGTCACCTGTGGATGCACTTCACGCGAATGGGCTCCTACGCGGACGCCGAGGTGCCGGTGATCGTACGCGGCGAGGGCTGCTACGTATACGACGAACACGGCAAGCGCTATCTCGACGGCCTGTCGGCGCTGTACTGCGTGAACATCGGTCACGGCCGCGCCGAGCTCGGCGAGACGGCGGCGCGCCAAGCCAAGGAGCTCGGCTTCTACACGAACTGGAGCTACGCGCATCCCCGCTCGATCGAGTTGGCGACGCGGATCGCGGAGCTCGCGCCGGGCAATCTCAACCGCGTGTTCTTCACATCCGGCGGCTCGGAGTCGGTCGAGTCGGCTTGGAAGCTCGCGAAGGCCTACCACCATGCGCGCGGCGAGAGCACGCGGCACAAGCTGATCTCGCGCAAGCTCGCGTATCACGGATCCTCGATGGGAGCGCTCACGGCGACGGGGCTGACGCCGGTGCGCACCCCGTTCGAACCGCTCACGCCCGGTGGCATCCACGTGGAGAACACGAACTCGTATCGATGGCAGGAAGATCGCGACCTGCTGTGGGCGGCCGACTCGATCGAGGAGGCGATCGAGTTCGCCGGTCCGGAGACGGTTGCCGCGGTGATCCTCGAGCCGGTGCAGAACGGCGGCGGCTGCTTCGTGCCGCAGGACGGCTACTTCCAGCGGGTGCGTGAGATCTGCGACCGCCATGGCGTGCTGCTGATCTCCGACGACGTGATCTGCTCGTGGGGTCGCATCGGACACATGTTCGGCAGCGAACGCTTCGGCTATCAGCCGGACATGATCACGACGGCAAAGGGCATCACCTCCGGGTACGCGCCGCTCGGCGCGGTGATCGCCGCAGACCACATCGCCGAGCCGTTCCTGGCGGGCAAGGCGATCTTCCAGCATGGCTTCACGTTTGGCGGTCACCCGATCGCGTGCGCGATCGCGCTGGCGAACATCGACGTGATCGCGCAGGAGGACCTGTGCGGGCACGTGCTCGAGAACGAGGGCCTGCTGCGCGAGACGCTCGAGAGCCTGCGCGACGTGCCGATCGTCGGCGACGTGCGTGGCGCGGGCTACTTCCAGGCGATCGAGCTCGTCAAGGACCAGGACACGAAGGAGACGTTCAACTCCGAGGAGTCCGAGGAGCTGCTGCGCGGCTTTCTCTCGGGCGAGCTGTACCGCCGCGGGCTGATCTGCCGCACCGACGACCGCGGCGACCCGATCGTGCAGCTCTCGCCGCCGCTGATCGCCGGTCGCGAGCAGTTCGAGGAGATCGAGGCGATCCTGCGGCCGGTGCTCACCGAGGCGTCGCAGCGGATGGGGCAGCGGCGCGACGTGCTTGAACGGCCCCGGCCCCTGCGAGCGTAATGGAGCTCACCGTCGCGAGCCTGATCGACGAGCTCGGGCTGAAGCTCGCGAGCGGCGAGGACGCGGCGCAGGCGCCCGTCCGCTGGGTTCACAGCACCGAGCTCGAGGACCCGACGCCGTGGCTGCGCGGAGGTGAGCTGCTGCTCACGACCGGCATCCAGCTGGACGGGCCGAAGAGCCAGCGGGAATTGATCGAGCGACTCGCCGACCACGACATCGCGGGCCTCGGGTTCGGCACGGGCTTCAGGCACAAGCGGCTGCCCGCGGCGCTCGTGGCGGCCGCGCGCAAGCGCTCGTTCCCGCTCTTCGAGGTGCCCTATGAGCTGCCCTTCATCGCGATCACCGAGCGCGCCTTCGCCCAGCTCGTGAACGAGCGCTACGAAATGCTGCAGCGCAACATGGCGGGCGACGTGCTGGCAGAGGCGCTCACCGGGCACCTGTATCCGGAGGATCTGCAGGCCCGCCTGCGGCCGTTCGGGATCGGCGAGCAGGTGGCGGTGCTGGCCTTCGCGCTGGAGGACCCGAGCGCGGCGGCGCCGCCGCTGGAACGGACGCTCGAGCGCGAGGGGGCGCATAGCCTGGTGGCGATCCGCGCGGGGCTGCTGTGCGCGGTGGTCGATGCCGAGGAGCTCGACCCGATCGAGCTCGCGCGCGAGATCCGTCGCGAGCTGAGCGCTCGTTTCGGCGAGGTCCGCGCCGCCGCCAGCCGCGCCGCGGCGACGCACTCGCTGCGCTTGAGCTTCCACGAGGCGCGCTGCGCCCTGGAGGCCGTGCGCTTGCAGAACGGCGACGCTCCCGAGGTTGCCTCCTATCGCGATCTCGGCGCTTTTCAACTGCTGCTCTCGCTGCAGGACGACGACGCTCTGGTCTCCTACTGCCGTGGCGTGCTCGGTCCCGTCGAACAGGGCGAGGGCGACTACGGCGACGAGCTGCTGCGCTCGCTCGACGTGTTCATCGAACACAACGGGCACTGGGAGAAGGCGGCGAGCGCGCTGTACTGCCACCGCCACACGCTGCGCTACCGCGTCCGCCGCGTGGAGCAGCTGACCGGGCGCAACTTCTCGAGCGCCCGCGACCGCATCGAGTTCTGGCTGGCCCTGCGCGGACGGGAGCTCGCACGATGAGGGTCGGAATCCCCAGCGAGATCAAGTCCGACGAGTACCGCATCGCGATCACTCCCGCCGGGGTCAGGGAGCTGACGGCGCGCGGGCACGAAGTGCTCGTGCAGGCGGGCGCGGGCGAGGGCAGCGCGATGGCCGACGAGCAGTTCGCGGCGCAGGGCGCGCAGATCGTCGCGGATGCGGTGGCGATCTTTGCCGACGCCGAGCTCGTGTTGAAGGTGAAGGAGCCGCAGCGCTCGGAGGTGGAGATGCTGCGCGCCGGGCAGACGCTGTTCACCTACCTGCACCTGGCGGCGGAGCCCGAGCTGGCGCGCGGCCTGCAGGAGTCGGGGGCGACGTGCATTGCCTATGAGACGGTCGAGGACGGCGCGGGTCACTTGCCGCTGCTCGCGCCGATG
>DATHGU010000314.1:0-2037 GCA_035317495.1 Solirubrobacteraceae bacterium | reverse complement strand
GGTCATCGGCTTCCTCGTCGGCATGACCGGCGCAGGCGGCCGCGCGTTGATGACGCCGATGCTGATCCTGCTGTTCGGCGTTCAGCCGTCCTCGGCAATCTCGAGCGACCTCGTCGCGGCCGTGCTGATGCGGCCGATCGGCGCCGCCGTGCACCTGCGCCAGAAAACGGTTAACCTGCGCCTGGTCGGGTGGATGGTGCTCGGCTCGGTGCCGATGGCGTTCTTCGGCTCCTACCTGCTGTCCCTGATGGGCCACGCAAAAACGGCGCAGAAGAACATCGAGCTCGCACTCGGCATCGCGCTGCTGATCGGCGCGAGCGCGATGGTGCTCCGCTACATCCTCGATCGTCGCTCGGGCCAGGACCGCACCGGCGTGGTCCACAAGATCACGCCGCGACCGCTGCGAACCATCGCGATCGGGATGATCGGCGGGATCGTCGTCGGCATCACGTCGGTGGGCTCGGGCTCGCTGATGATCATCATGCTGCTGTTCCTCTACCCGATGCTGGGAGCCAACCAGCTCGTCGGCACGGATCTCACGCAAGCCGTGCCGCTGACGCTCGCGGCGGCGCTCGGCGCGCTCGCCTTCGGTCATGTCGAGTTCGGCGTTACCGCCTCGCTGATCATCGGCAGCGTACCCGCGGTGTTCGTGGGGTCACTGCTGTCATCGAGCGCGCCCGACCGCTACATCCGGCCTGTGATCACGTTCGTGATCGCCGCATCGGGCCTGAAGTACGTAGGCGTTGGAACAACGGCGTTGGGCTGGGTCCTCTGTGTGATCCTGCTGCTCGCCGCGGCGAGCTGGCTCGCGATCAAGCGCCCGTGGCGCAAGCTCAGCGTGCCTGGAGAGTTGGCTGCGGAGGCGGAGCGCGAGGAACCGGCCCTGCTGCGAACGGACGCGCCCGAGGCCGAGCAGATCTGAGACCTCGGCTCGCCCCAAGGGGGTCCAAGCGGTCCAAGCTCTACTTGATGTACATCCCCGAGATCGCCCGCGCGATCACCAGCTGCTGGATCTCGGCTGTGCCCTCGAAGATGTCGTAGATCTTCGCGTCGCGGTGCCAGCGCTCGACGGGGAACTCGCGCGTGTAGCCGTTGCCGCCGAGGATCTGCATCGCGCGCTCGGTGACCCACACGGCGACCTCGACGGACTTCAGCTTGCTCATCGAGCCCTCGGCGTTCTCGAAGGCAACGCCGTTGCGCCCCATCCAGGAGGCGCGCCAGACGAGCAGGCGCGCGGCGTCGATCTCCAGCTTCATGCGCGCGAGCGTGAAGGCGATCGCCTGGTTCTCGATGATCTTGCGGTGAAACTGCTCGCGCTCCTTGGCGTAGGCCAGCGCGTACTCGTAGGCGGCGCGCGCGATGCCGAGCGCCTGCGCGCCGACCGTCGGGCGCGAGGACTCGAACGTCTGCATGGCCGCTTGGGAGTGAGACTTCTTGCCCTCGCGCACGCGCGCCAGGCGCTCGTCGAGCTTCTCCTTGCCCCCGAGCACGTAGCCGGCGGGGATGCGGCAGTCGTCGAGAAACACGTCGGCGGTGTGCGAGGCGCGCAGGCCGTGCTTTGAGACCTTCGAGCCTTGGGAGATCCCCTTGGCCTCTGACATCGGCACGACGAAGGCCGCGTGGCCTTTGGAGTGAAGCTCGCGGTCGACGGACGCGATCACGACGTGCACGTCGGAGATGCCGCCGTTCGTTGCCCAGGCCTTCTGGCCGTTGATCACCCACTCGCCGGCGGCCTCGTCGAACTTCGCGACCGTCCGCACGCCGGAGACGTCCGAGCCCGCATTTGGCTCCGACGCGCAGAAGGCCGCGACCTTCACGTCCTCGGGCGTGCCGAAGCAGCGGGGGATCCACTCGCCGATCTGCTCGGGTGAGCCCTGGCCGAAGATCGCGGCGACAGCCAGCGCGGTGCCCATGATCGACATGCCGATGCCCGCGTCGCCCCAGAAGAGCTCCTCGTTGACGAGCGGCAGGCCCAGGCCACTGGGGTCGGCGAAGAACTGCGCCATGCCCTCGTATCCGTACAGGCCGATCTTGGCG
>DATHGU010000313.1:0-8623 GCA_035317495.1 Solirubrobacteraceae bacterium | reverse complement strand
AGGCACTGCGCGGCTCCATACACGTGGGGCAGGGCCGCACCTACGCAGGAGGGCTCACCAAGTTCGAGCCGGGTGAGATGGAACGCCTCCTCATTCCAGACCTGGCTTAAGGCGTCGGATGACCATCCCGCCACCCCACTGGTCAGCGGAGGAGCTCGACGTCGCGCGGATGTCGGCGATCACTCGTTTTCGGGATGAGCGCCTGCAGGAGCCACTCGAGCAGTACCTTGAACTGTTCGATGTCTACAGAGGGACCGCCGAGGAGCTGCTAGAGGCCACCGTAGACCTCACGAGCATCGACGAGCCGGCGCTCGAGCTCCTCACCAACCCAGCGCTCCTCGAGACCCTCCGCTACCTCGCGGGTCCCCCCATCTCCGAGGATGATCTCAAGACGTTGGCCGAAGCAAGTCTTGCTCCAAGCAGACTGCGAGGCGATCGGGCCATGGCCGGCAGAGTGATAGAGACTGTGTTCACCGCGCTCGACCGGAGGCGCTTTCCATGGGTTGCCGAGGGACGGGAGCCGGAGGAGGCCGAACGAGACGCCGCCGCAGCTGCGACTGCTGCCCTGATGGCCACGCAGCGCCTCTCCACTTCGCGTCGAAACGAAGGGAAGAACCAGCAGGAGGGGGCAGTCGAGGCGGCCCTGCTGACGGCCGGATTCGAGCAGGTTGCACCTTGCGTCGTCACCACACTCGATGATGCTCCGAGGCGCGGCGCGTTCTGCCGCGAGGCGATGTTCGGCACGCGAAAGGCCGACTTCATCGTTGGCCTATGGGACGGTCGCAAGATGCCGCTCGAGTGCAAGGTGAGCAACTCGTCCACCAATTCCGTCAAGCGACTCAACAACGACGCCGCCGCAAAGGCGGTGGCTTGGAGTCAAGAGTTCGGGACAGCCCAAACCGTCCCGGCAGCAATGCTGTCCGGGGTCTTCAAGACACACAATCTTGTTGCCGCCCAGCGGAGCGGACTGGCGCTCTTCTGGGCGTACAAGCTCGACGTATTCCTCAGCTGGATCGAGGACACGCGCCCAGTGGCCTAGCGCCAGCGCTCGAGCAGATCCTCGTCGGGCACTTCGCGCACGATCTTCGCGGGCACGCCCATGACGACGGCGCGCGGCGGGACGTCGCGCGTGACGAGCGCGCCGGCGGCGACGAACGCCTCCTCGCCGATCTCCACGCCGGGTGTGAGCACGGCGCCGCCGCCGATGCGGCAGGCGCGACGCAGGATCACGCCGCGCAGCGGCGCGCCCGGCGGGTGGCGGGCCATCGTGTCGTCGTTCGTGGTGATCGCGCCGGGGCCGACGAACACATCGTCCTCTACGAGCGTGAAGGCCGTCAGGTAGACGCTCGTCTGCACGCGCACGCGCGCGCCGATCGACACATCGTTGTCGACGACGCTGCCGCGGCCGATCGCCGCGCCGGGGCCGATCGAGGAGCGCTCGCGCACGAACGACTGGTCGCCGAGGATCGTGCCCTCGCCGACGCGCGCGCCGGCCAGCACGACGGCACCGGCGCACACGATAGCTCCCTCGCCGAGCACCAGACGGCCGACATCTCCATGCGCGGAGGAGCTCTTGGACAGCCGCGGGCGCTTGCCGAGCACCGCCTGATCCTCGATCACGCAGCCCGCGCCGACGATCGTCCCGGCGTGAACGACGACATTTGCACCGAACGACACATCCGATGAGACCTGCACGTCCTCGCCGAGCAGCAGACCGGGTGCGCGCGGGTCGGGGCTCAGAGCGGGCGGGGGGGGCGGCGGCTCCCCGCTCGAGCGTTGCTCGGACACGCTCAGAGGCGGACGACGTTCGCCGCGCCGGAGGAGCGCGTGACGCCGCGCAGATCGACCACCAGCCGTGCGCGCTGGGCTATGACGTCGTGGTCGACGCTCGGGTGGGCCGTGACGATCAGCGTCAGGTCGGCGTCGTCCACGGCCTCCTCCAGCGGCCTGCTGTCGAGCGAGAACTCGGCCAGGTTGGGGACGTGCGGGTCGTGGTAGGACACGTCGGCACCCTTCGCCCTGAGCAGCGAGATGATCTTCAACGCGGGCGATTCGCGGATGTCGCCGACGCCGGGCTTGTAGCTCACGCCGAGCACGGCCACGCGCGCGCCTTTGACCGACAGGCCGACGCCGTTGAGCGCACGCTGCGCCTTCTCCACGCAGTGGTAGGGCATCTGCTGGTTCACCTTGCCGGCCAGCTCGATGAACTCCGTGGCGATGTCGAACTCGCGCGCGCGCCAGCTCAGGTAGAAGGGGTCGACGGGCAGGCAATGCCCGCCCATGCCGGGTCCCGGAGAGAAGGGCATGAACCCGTAGGGCTTGGTGGAGGCGGCGTCGACGACCTCCCAGATGTCGATGCCCATGCGGTCGGTGAGCATCGCGAGCTCGTTGACCAGCGCGATGTTGACGGAGCGGAAGATGTTCTCGAGCAGCTTCGTCAGCTCCGCCACCTCGGGGCTGGACACGCGCACGAGGTTGTCGCACACCAAGCCGTAGACGGCCTCGGCGCGCTCGACGCATGCCTCGGTCAACCCGCCCAGCACCTTCGGCGTGTTGCGCAGCGTGAAGTCGGTGCGCCCGGGATCGACGCGCTCGGGCGAGAACGCCAGGTGGAAGTCGCGGCCGGCGGCCAGGCCGGACTCCTCCAGCAGCGGAGCGACGCGCTCGCGCGTCGTACCCGGATACGTGGTGGACTCGAGCACGACGAGCTGGTCGCTCTGCAGCACCTCGGCGAGCGCGCGGCTCGAATCGATCAGCGGCCCAAGGTCGGGCTCGCGGTTGCGCGTCAGCGGGGTGGGCACGCAGATCAGCACCGCGTCGGCCTTCGCCAGGCGCGCGTAGTGCGTGCTCGCGTGGATGCGGCCCTTGAACTCCCGCAGCAGCTTGGAGGGAACGTCCTCGATGTAGGAGTCGCCCGCCTCGATCGCCTCGATCTTGCGCGCATCGACGTCCACGGCGATCACCTCGCAACCCTCCTGCGCGAAGGCGACGGCGAGCGGCAGACCGACGTATCCGAGCCCGATGATCCCGACGGTTTCCATTCGGCCGCAGTGTAGGGCCTGAGGGTGACCGAGAAGAAGCCGCGGCGGCTCAGGAACCGCTCGCGACGGCCTCGAGCGCGCGCAGGTCGGCGCGCACCATCCGCTCGACCAGCGCCTCGAAGGAGACCTGCGGCAGCCAGCCCAGCCGTTCGCGCGCCTTGCCCGGGTCGCCCACGCTCGGGGTGCTCTCCGGCGGGCGCACGAGAGAGGGGTCGACGCGCACGTAGCGCTCGGCGTCGAGCTCGACGCAGGCGAAGGCCGTGCGGGCGAACTCCGCAACCGTGCGCCCCACGCCGCTGGCGAGCACGTAGTCCTCAGCCCGGTCCTGCTGCAGCATCAGCCACGCGCCATGCATCACGTCGCCGGCGAACGACCAGTCGCGCACCGCCGCCAGCGTCCCGAGCGTCAGCTCGTCCTGGCGGCCGAGCGCGATCGCGGCTGCTCCCCGCGTGATGCGGCGGGTCACGAACTGCTCGGGGCGGCGCTCGGACTCGTGGTTGAAGGTGATGCCCGAGCTGGCGTGCAGGGCGGCGTGCTCGCGCAGCGCGCCGACGAGCCCGTGCCCCGCGAGCTTGGCGATCGCGTAGGGCGTCGTCGGCCGGCACGCCGTGTCCTCGCGCTGCGGGCTCTCGCGCGTGTCGCCGAAGATCGCGCCGGAGGCAGACACGAACACGCGCGTCTGCGGTTCGACGTCGCGCACCGCCTCGAGGATCGCCGCAGTCGAGCCGGCGATCGCCGTGAGCGTCTCGCCGGGGCGCTGCCACGACGCTGGCACAAACGAAGGGGACGCGAGGTGGTAGACCTCGCTCGCGCCGACGCGCTCGACCGCCGCGCGCAAGCTTGCCGGCTGGAGCAGGTCGCCGCGCACGACCTCGAGCTGCCCGCGCAGGTGCTCCGAGCAGCCCAGCGACCGCTCGGGCTCTCCGCGGACCAGGCCGGTGACCGCGTAGCCCTTCTCCAGCAGCAGCTCCGCGAGGAACGAGCCGTCCTGACCGGTCAGCCCGGTGATCAGCGC
Source organism: Solirubrobacteraceae bacterium (assembly GCA_035317495.1). Taxonomy (GTDB): domain Bacteria; phylum Actinomycetota; class Thermoleophilia; order Solirubrobacterales; family Solirubrobacteraceae; genus Palsa-744. Next base: position 4,567 of record DATHGU010000313.1, on the reverse strand, counting down.
GGTTGGCTGGCGATCCACGGCCGCAGCTTATGCGCCGTCGTACAGCTGCGCCAGCGCGTCCGCCACGACCTCGGGCGCACACAGCGTTCGTACGCGCGCCAGGCCGCGTTCGCCGGCGGCCCGATCGCCCGCCAGCCGGCCGATCGCCCGCGCCAGCGCATCCGAGTCGTTGGCCGGCACGAGCGAGCCCTCCTCGACGAGCTCGGGCAGCGCCCCCACGCGACTCGCGGCCACCGGCAGGCCTGCGGACATCGCCTCGGCGGCCGCCAGGCCGAACGTCTCGGGCGAACGCGAAGGCACGAGCGCGATCGACGCGCCCGCGCGCAGCCGCGCGAGCTCCGCGTCGTCCACGCGCCCGGCGAAGCGAACCTGCGCCATGGCGCCTGCGGGCGCACCACGCCGTCCGCGCGCGGCGCGCTCCTGCAGCACCGCCAGCTCGGGACCGTCGCCGGCGACGACGAGCGGAACGCCTGCGGTGCGGCAGGCGTCGATCGCGACGTCGATGCCCTTCTCGGGCGCCAGGCGCGAGACGACGAGCGCGTACGAGCCAGGCTCGGGAGCCGACCCGTCCGCAACCTCGGCTGGCGCTGCCGCGGCCGGCGTGGCCTCGGACCCCGCGGCCAGCGCACGTATGGGGGGCGCGAGCACGTGCACGCGCTCCCATGGCAGCGACGCGCCGAGCTCGCGCAGGCGCTCGCGCGCGAAGGCGCTGGGCACGACGACCGCATCGGCCTGCTCGACGAGCCGCCTCTGCCAGAGCGCCAGCGATGAGGCATAGGCGGCCGCCTCGGGCAGGTTCCCGCGGCAGTTGAGGCGCACGCCGGGGATCGTGTCGCGCCCGTGGCAGCGCGTGCATTCGGCGCCGCGCGTGAAGCACACGCCGATCGCACAGACGAGGCGGTACTGGTGCAGGTGCAGCACGACGCGCGCGCCCGCCGCGCGGGCGGCGGCCAGCGCGCGCCAGCCGAGCGTCGGCTGGAGGTTGTGCGCATGCACTACGCGCGCCCCGCCGGCGCGCACCGCGCGTGCGACCTCGTCGGGGTCCAGTCCGCCCCGCAGCAGGCCGAGCGCCGCGCGAGCGCGCGCGAGCTCGGCGGAGGATCGCGTGAGCAGCTCGGCCGGCTCGCGAAGCTGCTCGCGCACGAGCCACAGCAGGTCTTCCACGGCGCGCTCCTCGCCGCCGGTCGTGCGATAGCGGTTGTGCAGGAACAGGACCACCGTGGCAAACCTAGACTGTCCCGACGATGACCCCGGCCTCGATCGTGATCCCGACGCGCGCGCGCCTCTCCTACCTGGAGGTCGCCCTGGCCTCGATCGCGCCGCAGGCGGCCGCGGCGGGGGCGGAGCTGCTGGTCGTCGACGATGCCGGGGCCTCCGCGCCGGCGCGCGCGCTGGCCGAGCGATTCGGCGCGCGATACGAGCCGCACACGGCTCCACTGGGGCTGAACGTGGCGCGCAACACGGGCGTGCGGCGCTCGACGGGCGAGCTGGTGGCGTTTGTCGACGACGACATCCGCGCGAGCCCGGGATGGCTCGCGGCATTGCTGAGGGCGGCGCGCGAGCAGCCCGGCGTGGATGTCTTCACCGGCCCGATCAGGCCCCGCCTGGAGGGCCGCGCACCGCGCTCGTGCGGGCGCGAGGGGCCGCCGATCACGACGCTCGAGCTGGGTGACGAGGACACCGACGCGCGCTACGCGTGGGGCGCCAACATGGCCGTTCGGCGAAGGGCGCTCGAGCGCGTCGGCCCGTTCGAGGAGTCGCTCGAGCACGGGGGCGATGAGCAGGAGTGGCACGATCGTTTTAGGGCCGCCTACGGCGGATCGGCTCGCGTGCTGTACGTCGCCGGCGCGTCCGTCGAGCACCGGCGAGCGGGAGCGGACGCGCGCCTCGGCGCACTGATGCGCGGCGCTCACGTTCGCGGTCGCGCCGCGCGCAGCTTCGACGCCCGCGGCGGCAGCGCGCCCTCGCTGGCAGGCGAGCTGCTGACGCTCGCCGGCTGCGCCGGGCACGTCATCCGCCGCCGCTGCCCGGCGGGGCTGACGATGGTCGCGCACAGCGCCGGGCGACTGCGCGAGGGCGTGCGCGGCGGCCTGCGTGAACCGCTGCGCCCAGGCGCAACGGCCGCATCGGCCACTGCTCGAGCGCGGGGGCCGCGCGCGATCGCCGGCGAGAACGGAGCGTGTGGGCAGACCGACGACTTCCTGTCGGGCGCGAGCGGGACGGTCGGCGGACTCGACGCCGTGCGGCGCTCGTTTCGCGACGAGGCGATCGACGGCTGGGAGCTGGCGAGCGGGCGGCGCCTGCGCCTGGCGCATGCGGCGCGTCACGAGCCGGCCAGACGGCGCGTGCTCGTGTTGGGCGTCGAGCGCCCGCAGCACCGCTCCCTGGCGGCGCGCGCACAGGCGGAGCTCAAGCGCTCGCGCCACGAGGTCGAGCTTCACACGAGCCCGCCGGGCGGCCTGGGCAAGTTCGAGAACCTGAACCGGCTGCTCGCCGCCCACCCGGTGGGCGGGCACGACTGGCTGCTGGTCCTCGACGACGACGTGCGGCTGCCGCGCGGCTTCCTCGACCGCTTCGTGTTCCTCTGCGAGCGCTTCTCGCTGGCGCTTGCGCAGCCGGCGCATCGCCTGAGCTCCCACGCGGCCTGGCCGCAGACGCGACGGCGGCCCGGCAGCGTGATGCGCGAGACGAGCTTCGTCGAGATCGGTCCCGTGACGGCCTTCGCGCGGGCGACCTTCTCGACCCTGCTGCCCTTTCCCGAGCTGCGGATGGGATGGGGACTGGATGCGCACTGGGCGGCGCTTGCGCGCGAGCACGGCTGGCGCTGCGGCGTGACCGACGCCGTGGCGATCGGCCACCGCGCCGCGCCGACCGCCGACGCCTACTCGCGCGAGGCAGCGGTGGCAGAGGCGCGCGCCTTCCTCGCCGAGCGCCCGTACCTGAGCGCCGAGCAGTCCCAGCGCACCCTGACGACCCACCGCCGCTGGTGAGGGTCCTCGTCCTCGCCGAGTTCTACCCCAGCCGGCGCGATCCGGTGCTGGGCATCTGGGCGCATCGCCAGGCGCTGGCAGCGCGCGAAGCCGGCGCGCAAGTGCGCGTGCTGGTGATGCACCGCCTGGTGCCCTCGCGCGCGTTGCTCGCGGCGGGCCCTCGGGCTGCGGCCGGAGCGCTCGCCGAGCTCGTGCGCGAGCCGCGGGCGCAGGTGCGCGACGGGCTTCACGTCTCCTACGTTCCCTACGTCTCGCCGGCGCGCCAGCAGCACTACGCGATGTGGGGCGCGTGGGCCGCACCCCCGCTGGGCGTGGCGATGATGCGCGTGCGCCGCTCGTTCCCGTTCGACATCGTGCACGCGCACAACGCCGTGCCGGCGGGCGATGCCGTGCGTCGCGTGCGCGGCCTGGGCACCCTGCGCACGCCGCTCGTGATCTCCGTGCACGGCGGCGACGTGCTCTACACATCCAGCCGCGTGCGGTCGGGCGGCGAGAGCGTGCGCCGCGCGCTCCAGGACGCTCGCCTGGTGCTCGCCAACAGCCAGGGCATCGCCGAGCTCGCCCGCGGGCACGGGGCGCCTGAGACGCGCGTCGTGCACCTCGGCGCCGAGATACCTCCCGCCGCGCGCCCGACGCGTCGCGGCGGACCGCCGACGCTCGTGACGGTCGCGCATCTGATCGCGCGAAAGCGCCACGTCGACGTGCTGCGCGCGCTGGCCGTGCTGACGCCGCGCCACCCCACGTTGCGCTACGCAATCGTCGGAGAGGGACCGGAGCGCACGGCGCTCGAGGGGCTCGCCGCGCGTCTCGGCATCGCCGAGCGGGTCGACTTCCACGGGCAGCTGCCGCCCGCCGAGGCGATCGAGCAGGCGCGGCGGAGCACGCTGTTCGTGATGCCCTCGACGGAGGAGGCGTTCGGCGTCGCATACGTGGAGGCGATGGCCGGCGGGGTACCCGCGATCGGCTGCCGCGGCGAGCCCGGGCCCGAGGAGATCGCGGCGGCGGGCGACGGGCTGGTGCTCGTTCCCCCAGGCGACATCGAGCGGCTGACGCAGCGGATCGACGAGCTGCTGTCCGACCCGCACCGGCTGCGCGAGGCCCGCCAGCGCGCGCGCGCGACGGTCGCCGCCAACTTCACGTGGGAGCGCTGCGGAGAACAGACCGTCGATGCCTACGAGTACGCGCTGCGGTGAAGCCGCTGCTGTTCGTCGCCGGCCACGCGCCGGCCTATCGCGTCGGTGCGCTGGCGCGCCTGCACGAGCGAGAGGGGCTCGAGCTGGCGCTGTTCGGAGGCCGCTCCAAGCACGGCGGCGAGGTGTTCGGAGGGGAGATGCCCTTCCCCCACCGGCACGTGCGCCCACGCGAGCTGACCGCGCTGGCGGGCAGCGGCGACTACCGCGCGGTCGTATGCCCGACCGCCGGCCGCGTCGCGCCGCTGGCCACCTGGGCCGGCGCTCGGCGCGCCCGCCTGCCGCTGGTCCTGTGGGCGTCGCTGTGGGCGCACCCGCGCAGCGCCGCGCACGCGCTCAGCTATCTGCCCCTGCGGCGGCTGTATCGCTCGGCCGACGCCGTCGTGA
>DATHGU010000312.1:0-3882 GCA_035317495.1 Solirubrobacteraceae bacterium | reverse complement strand
GAGCACGAGTCGCTGTACGGCATGCGCGGCGAGGTGCCCGACGATCGGGAGGAGCTCGTCGACTTCGGCCGTGCCCGCACCGCCCGCGAGGGATCGGACGTGACGATCGTCGGCGTATCGCGTATGGCGCTGACCGCCGAGCGCGCCGCCGCCACGCTCGCCGACGAGCACGACGTGCAGGCCGAGGTGATCGACCCGCGCACGCTGCGCCCGCTGGATCTCGACGCGATCCTCGCATCGGTCGCGAAGACCAACCGCTGCGTGATCGTCGAGGAGGGCTGGCCGCACGGCGGCGTCGGCGCCAACCTCGCCGCGCTGATCTCCGAGCAGGCCTTCGACGACCTCGACGCGCCCGTGCGTCGCGTCTCCGGGGCCGACGTGCCGATGCCCTACTCCAAGCCGCTCGAGGACCTCGCCTACCCCCACGAGCCGCAGATCGTCGGCGCCGTGCTCGAGACGCTCGGGATCGCCGCGCCGAGCGGCGGGTCTGCGCCGGCCTCAACCGGGCGTGCCGGGAGAGCGACGCGCTGATGGCCGAGATCGTCATGCCCCGCCTGTCCGACACGATGGAGGAGGGCACGATCCTGCGCTGGCTCAAGCGCGACGGCGAGCACGTGCGGCGCGGCGAGGAGCTCGTCGAGATCGAGACCGACAAGGCCACCATGACCTACCAGTCAGACCTCGACGGAGCCGTCGAGCTCATCGCCGGCGAGGGCGACACGCTGCCCGTCGGCCAGCTGATCGCGCGCGTCGGCGACGCGGCCGAGGCGGGTGCCGGCACAACGTCCGAGACCGCCGCTCCCGCCCCGAGCCCCGCGTCGGACGGCAAGCCGCACACCGATCAGCCATCGGGGGCACCCGCCGCGTCGGCTCCCACGGAGCCGGCTCCCACGACGGGGCAGTCCGGCGCGCCGCCCCCCGCGACCGCGGGCGAGCCGGCAGAGCGCGTGAAGGCCTCGCCGCTGGCGCGGCGCATCGCGCACGAGACCGGCGTCGACCTGCACTCGATCACGGGCAGTGGCCCCGGTGGGCGGATCGTGAAGGCCGATGTGCAGGAGGCGGGCGGCGCAGCTGCGGGCGGCGGCGCTGCGCCGGCCGGCGCAACCGCGGGCGGCGGCGGCGCTCCAGCGGCCGCGGCGGCGCCCTCGGCGGGCGTGCCCGGTCCCGACGACGTGATGACGGCCAAGGGCCAGACGACGACCGTCGCGCTGTCGCGCATGCAGCAGACGATCGCCCGGCGGATGGCCGAGTCGAAGGCGACGATCCCCGACTTCACGCTGCAGAGCGACGTCGACATGGAGGAGTGCGTGAAGCTGCGCACGGAGCTCAAGCGCATGTCGAGCATGCAGACGCCCACGTACAACGACATGGTCGTCAAGGCCTGCGCACTCGCCCTGCGCGAGCACCCGCACGCGAATGGCAGCTATCGCGACGGCGCACTGCAGCTGCACTCGCGCGTCAACGTGGGCGTCGCCGTCGCGGCGCAGGACGCGCTCGTCGTGCCGACCGTGTTCGACACAGACTCCAAGGCGCTGGGCGAGATCGCGCGCGAGACGCGCGCACTGGCCGAGCGCGTGCGCGACGCGACGATCACCCCGCCCGAGCTCGGCGGCGGCACGTTCACGGTGTCCAACCTCGGCATGTACGGCATCGCGAGCTTCGCCGCGATCATCAACCCACCGCAGGCGGCGATCCTGTCGGTCGGCTCGGTCGCGCGGCGCGCCGTGGTGCGCGACGAGCAGCTGCTCGCGCGGCACACGATGGCGCTGACGCTCGTCTGCGACCACCGCATCCTGTACGGCGCCGGCGCGGCCGAGTTCCTCGCGCGCATTCGCGAGCTGCTCGAAGCTCCCGCGGCGCTCACGCTGTGAGCGCGCCACCGACGTTCCTACTACCCGGCGGTCACCAGCTCAGCGAGCTCGAGGAGACCGACGCGCCCGAGCTGCACGCGTTGATCGAGCGCAATCGCGCCGAGCTGGCCAAGTGGATCCAGTGGGCGCCTGAGCAAACGTTCGAGCAGACGCTTGCCTTCATCCGCCGAGCGCGGGCGAAGGCGGATAGCAACACCGGGCACGAGTACGCAATCGTCACCGACGGTCGGATCGTCGGCATCGTCGGCTTTCCCGTGATCGACCGCGCCAACCGCTCGGCGACGATCGGCTACTGGCTCGACGAAGGACACCAGCGGCGCGGGATGATGACGACGGCCGTCGCTGCGCTGGTCGCGCACGCCTTCGATGCGTGGCAACTCAATCGCCTGGAGATCCGCATCGACGTCGACAACTTGCGTAGCCGATCGCTCGCCGAGCGACTCGGCTTTCAACTCGAGGGCATCGCGCGACAGGCCTACCGCGTCGGCGATCGCGCCAACGACGACGCCGTCTACTCGATGCTCGCATCCGACCCTGCGCGGAGCCAGCTGGCCTCCGCCGTTCAACGGCGCGACGCGGCGGGCGAGCCCGCGCCCCGCCGCTAGCCGCCGGCATTCACGCCTGCCGCAGCGGATCGACCCAATTCAAGCCCGGGAAGCGAGAGAAGTCCACATCGGCCGAGTAGAGCGTTGCGCCGTGCTCGAGCGCCAGCGCCGCGAGATGGGCGTCGCTCGTCAGGTTGCCGCCCGCGCCGAGCGGGACGAGCAGGTCGCGCAGCACGGCCGCATGGCGGTCGGTGGGATGGACGACGGTCGCGACTGGCTGGGCGAGCCAGCCCTCGACCACGTCCAGTGCAGACTGGATCGACCAGGGATTGTGCGCGCCCCGCGACCTTGTCGTGATGCGAAGGAAACCGACAAGCGCATGCCATGCGAACGCGACCGTCTCGGTTCCCGAGAGAGCTCCCTCGAACCACGCCAGCGCCGGCTCGTGATGGCGGGACTCTTCATCCGCTGCGTAGATCAGCAAGTTGACATCGGGCAGTTTCACTTGCCTTCTTCGAGCTTGCGGATGATCTCCTCGTCCTCCATTTCTCCGGCAATCGTCAGCGCCTTGTCGATATCGATGCGAACCCCGAGCCGAGCCGTGGGCATCTTGTATGGGCGAGCGGCCTGCGCCGGGCGGCCGAGACCTGCGCGCAAGGCGTCATTGAGCGCGGCCTTGAACGAGACGCCGCGCTCGCGCATCGTCGCTTTCAACTTCGCCTCCACATCGGGGTCCAGCGTGACCGTCGTGCGCATTGGTACATCATAGCATCAAGCATCTTGCTGTCATGATGCCCACGTTGCTTGGCGCTAGGCTGAGGAGAGCGAATGCGCAACACCGTCCCGCCCTCCCACGAGCTCTGGGTGTGCCACCTGGGCCATGTCCCCTATTACGACGGGGTCGCGATCCAGGCGACGCTTCGCGCGCGTCGGCAGGCCGGCGAGCTGCCAGACACGATGCTGCTGCTCGAGCACCCTCCCGTCTACACGCGCGGACGGCGCGCCGACGCCGAGGATCTGCCTTTTCCCGAGGACTTCTACCGCGCCAAAGGCATCGACGTGGCCGACACCGACCGCGGCGGCAAGCTCACCTACCACGGCCCCGGCCAGCTCGTCGGCTATCCGATCCTGGACCTGCATCGAGTTGGTGCTGACATCCTGCTCCACATCCGCAACCTCGAACGCTCGCTGATCGCCTACCTGCAGACCCTGGGCCTGGAGTCGGAACCGGGCGACCCGGGCTTCACAGGCGTCTGGAGCTCCGGAGCGAAGGTGGCTGCGATCGGCGTGAAGCTGAACCAAAGAGCCGTGACCAGCCACGGCTTTGCGCTGAACCTCACCTCGGACCTCGACACCTTCAACACCGGCATCGTGCCGTGCGGCCTGGTCGGCAGGCGGGCCACCTCGGTACTCGAGCTGAGCGGACGCCGGCTGGATGTGGAGGCGGCCGCGCGCGACTACGCGCC
>DATHGU010000311.1:0-2376 GCA_035317495.1 Solirubrobacteraceae bacterium | reverse complement strand
CCGTCAACGGACGCGCGTCCTCATGGTTCCGCGGCGCCCAGGCGCGTCACGAAGCCCACGTCGAAGCCGGCGGCGTCGGCAAGGACGTTCTCCTCGTCGAAACGGACGACATGAGCGACCAAATCGACGCCGCCTACCGCTCGAAGTACCGCCGCTACGCCGAGAGCATCGTCGCCAGCATCGTCAGCCCGAAAGCGCGCGCCGCGACGCTCAAGCTCGTACCGCGCTGAACAGGAGGACACCACTTCACCCCGGGAGCGCGCACCGCGTGGCACACCCACCCCAACGGCCAGACGATCTACGTCACCGAGGGCATCGGCCTCTGCCAGCGCCAAGGCGGACCAGTCGAGATCATCCGTCCCGGCGACCGCGTCTTCTTCGAGCCCGGAGAGAACCACTGGCACGGCGCCGCACCCAACCGCTTCATGACCCACCTCGCCATGCAACAGGTCGATGACCAGGGCAGCGCCGTCACCTGGGGCGAGCACGTCACAGACGATCAGTACAACGCCGCGCCGGCGTCATAGCGCCGTTAGCCGCGAGACGTGCTCGGTGCCTAGCCGCAAGCGCTGACCTCGTACCGGTCTGCGCGAGCTAGGGCGCCAGGTCTCTCCTCCGCTCACGCGCTCGAAGCCGACCCAAACCGTATTCATCGCGGTCGCAACGATCTGCTCGCGCGAGACCTCGGGGTGCTCGCTCCACCAGATCGCCAGCTCGGTGAGTCCGCCGCGGATCACCTCGGCCGCCATCGCCAACGCCAACGGCGCACCCTCAGCCTGGAGATGCGCCGAGCCGGGGAGTCCGCTGAGTATCTCCGCGAGCGCGTCGTTCGCCTCTGCAGCGATCTCGCGGTGCATTGCGCGCACCTCGGGGATGCCCGTCGTCTCGCGGAAGAACATGCGCGGGGCGTAGGGGTTGGCCTCCACGTAGCGCGACCAAGCATCGAACGCCTGCGCGATCTGCTGCTCGAGCGTGCCATCGCCGCCGAGGTTCTCTCGCCACATCGCCAGCAGGTCGTCGCGCGTGCGGTCGAGCAGCCGCCGGTGGAGCGCCGGCTTGGACTCGAAGTGGTCGTAGACCACCGGCGGGGTCACCCCGGACCGGCGCGCGATCTCGTCCATAGCCGCGCCGTGGTAGCCGCGCTCGGCGAACACATCCATGGCGGCCAACTCGATCACCTCACGGCGCGCGGCGGCCGTGAGACGTTTGCGAGGAGCACGCGCTTGCAACCTAGTAGACATTAGCTATATCCTAGTGCCCACTAGCTTACGCGAGCGATCGGAGGCATTGATGGCGGCCCAAGGCGAGACGGCGTATGAGCTGACGGAGGACCCGGTCCTGCGGATGCGCAGCCGCTTCTGGCGGACGACCGAGGACACCGGGGAGGTCCTACACGTCGAGACGTGGGTCGACCCGGGCGGCGGAGTCACGCCACACATACACCCAGCTATGGAGGAGCGCTTCGAGGTGCTCGAGGGACGGCCCGAGTTCCTCGCCGGGCGCAGCTGGAAGGAGGCCCATCCCGGCGAGACCGTCCTCGTCCCGGCCGGCACGCGACACGCCTTTCGCAACCGCGGCGGGGACGTGGCGCACTTCGTGTGCCACGCCACGCCGCCGTCCACGCTGCAGGAGTTCCTCGAAGACGCCGCCGCGCTGTCGCGCGCTGGTGGGATCACGAGCCGCGCGCTCCCGCGTAATCTCGACGGCCTGCTCCAAGCCGCGGTCATGGCCCACCACTACCGCGACATGGTCACTCTCCTGGCACCGCTGCCGCCGCCGGCGATCCAGCGCCTGGTGATCCCTCCGCTCGCGCGTGCCGGCGAGCGCCGCGGCTTCCGCGCGGGGAGCATTGGGCGATAGGCGCGAGCCAGACAGCGAGCGCGTTATACGCCGGCCCACCACGAGCGGTGCCTTAATCGAGATCGAACGCAGCGCGAATCGCCTCGCTGAGCTGCCGCTCCTGATCATCGAGCAGCACACCGATCTGATCTCGCAGAGCCTCGGCCGGAATCGTGGTGACGTTGTCGCAGCTCACGACTGACGGTCCTGAGAGCCCGTTAGCCGCGTCAACGTGAACCTCGGTCGAAAGTCTACGAATCGTGGTCGTGATCGGCGCGACGGTAACGGTCGTCAGATGTGGGCGCACGAGCTCACGGGTGAGAACCAGCACCGGTCGCGCCTTGTCGAGCTGCGCGACGTGGATCGGGCGCATCACGCAAGCGCAGACGGCACGCCTGCCGCATGGTTCGCCAGCCCCGCAAGCTCGGGGTCCGGCCCGCTACGGGCAAGGATCTCGGCATCTTTTTCAGCGATCGCGCGTCGGCGCTCACGCTCCAGCGCTCGCGTGACCACTGAGGCACGGCTCCGTGCCTTGCC
>DATHGU010000310.1:0-2931 GCA_035317495.1 Solirubrobacteraceae bacterium | reverse complement strand
CCGCGCTTCTTCATCGCTACTTGACCAAAACTTGACCACGCGCTGGGCCTCTAGGCGAACAGCCACGGCCGGCACACCAAGGTCGTCACGAGGATCAGGCAGCGACTGGATCGCCAGGTTGTTGGGCGCATGGTTGTGATTCCGGAAAGGCGGTATCCGGGCTGTCACGCCGGGGGCGAGGGTTCGCGGCTAGCTGTCGGCGCGAACGGTGTGCCAGCTCTCCCACGTGATCTGAAGGATGATCGCCGTTATGACGAGGCCGATGATCGGATCGGCGATCTGAACGCCGAGCGCGACGACCGCCGCGCTCGCGAGAACACCGAGGCTGACGAAACCATCGACGCGCGCGTGGTTGCCGTCGGCCACGAGTGCCGGACTGTTCAGCCGGCGTCCCGCTCGAAGCCGTACCTGGGCCGCGATCTCGTTGCCGATGAAGCCGAGCACGCCCGCGGCCGCAAGCAGCCAGAGGTGAGACAAACTGCGCGGGTGGATGAAGCGATCGATCGTCTGACCGAGCGCGACCAGCGCGCTGATGAAGATCGCGAGCACGACCGCAACTCCGGCCCAGCGTTCGCCGCGAGCACTTCTCAAGTAGAAGGCGATCCCCAGCGGGATCGCTGTCAGCGCGTCTCCGAAGTTGTGGATTAGGTCGGCGAGAAGCGCGACGCTCAACGTGCGGCTGTAGATGAACGCCTGGGCAAGCGCGGTCACGGTCAAGATCGCGAAGCTCCACGACACGGCACGGATGCCGGATCGAGATCTGAGGATCGAGCGATCGACTAGGCCGTGGGAGTGCTCGTGCTCGTCGTGGGTATGCTCGACAGGCCGGAGTGCGGGTGCCTCGAGCTCGTGGTCACCGTCGTGGGTGCAGAGCGCGGTGCCGTCTGGCGCGCGCAAATGGCTCACGCTCGCCACGGTAGCGGGACTTTGGGCGTCGGACTGATGATGATGTCGACTGTGGATCTCGTCGCCTTCGTCTTAGCGGCCCTTCCGCCGCCTCCAGCGCGGGTGCTCGAGGTCGGCTGCGGGGCGGGTGCTTTGGCGCGAGCACTCGACGACGCCGGATACCGCGTGCTTGCGATCGACCCGCAGGCTCCAGAGGGGCCGATCTTCCGTCGCACGACGCTTGAGAAGCTTGATGAGGCGGACCCGTTCGAGGCCGCGCTGGCGAGCTACTCGCTCCATCACGTGGAGCGCCTTGACCCGGCGCTCGACCGGCTCGTTAGCCTACTCGAGCCTCAGGGGAAGCTGATCCTCGAGGAGTTCGGCTGGGATCGTCTCGATCGGTGGACCGCGGAGTGGTACTCGCGGCAGAAAGGGAAGCGTTCGGTCGAGTCGGCGCTAGCGGAGTGGCGTGCCGAACACGAGGGCTTGCACGGATATGGGGAGATGCGACGTCGACTCGATGAGCGCTTCGCAGAGCACTCGTTTGAGTGGCGGCCCTACCTCTACCGTTGTCTCGAGCGCGAAGGTCTCGAGGCCCGCGAGCGAGAGGCCATCGCAGGAAGTGAGATCCAAGCCGTTGGCTTTCGCTATGTCGGTCTGCGGCGGTGATCCGAGTCTCCCCGGCGCGAGTGGCCGAGCTTGGCGGCACCTTTGCGCTTCACGCCGCGGGATTGGGATCGCAGCGCGGGGGCGCGCCCGCCACGCCACCCGTGACGGTGCAGCAGGAGGTACGCCTACGGCTAGTGCGTCGCGCGACGTAACGCGCGTTCTTATTCGATCAGCAGGCATCGCAGCAGCCTTCGCCGCGCCAGCTCTCGCGCCCCTCCTTGAGCGCGACCGCGGAGATGAAGAGCGCGGTGAGCGGATCGGCCCACCACCACCCGCCGAGCGCGTTTGCACCCAGCCCGAGCAGGAGGGCAATCGAGAGGTAGGCGCAGAGCTGTGTCTGTGCCGCTTCCTTGACGGTGGCGGCGGAGTGGAGCTGGTTGCCCAGCCGTCGTTTCGCGTAGGCAAGCAATGGCATCGTCGCCGCGGTGAACGCGGCCAGGCCGATCCCAACCCAACTCGCGGCCGGGTGAGCAACGTTGACGAGCGTGCGCAGCGCCTCGACGCCGACATACCCGGCGAGCAGGAAGAAGCTGACGGCGATCAGCTGTTGTGCGCGCCGCTCGGCGGTACTGGAGCCACGTCGCCTGCCGCTGAACAGCCAGAGCACGACGCCGCCGGCGAGCGCCTCGATCAGGCTGTCGGCTCCGAAGCCGATCAGCGCGATCGAGCCGGCGGCGAGACCGGCGACGAGCGCGATCGCGAACTCGACGACGTGCCAGCCGATCCCAGCCCAGGCAAGCAGCCGCGTTCGCCGCTCGAGCCTCACGCGCTCGGCGGGCGCTGGACCGGGCGCAAGGACGGGAACGGTCAGTGGCCGTGCCTCGCCGAGCTGCATCAACGGCGCGCTCTGCTCAGCCATGCACGCGCTTTCTACCGCGCGCCGCCGGCGCGGGCGCCGGCAAAACGGACGCCAGCAGCGTTTGCCCCTCGACGGTGAGCGAGTACATCACCATCTTGCCCTGACGCCGCGAACGGACGATTCCATGGGTGCGGAGCGCCCGCACGTGGTGGGAGACAAGCGTCTGCGACCGTTCCGCGATCCAGGCGAGGTCACACACGCACAGCTCGCTCGCCTCGAGCAACGCCGCCGCCAGCATCAACCGGGTCGGATCTGACAGCGCGCGCGCCTTCCCAGCGGCGACATCCGCCTCTTCGGGCGCAAGCCGCTTCCTGCGCAGTCGCTCTGCCACCTGCAGATCCAGGCAGAGAAGGTCGCAGCGATCGTCACTCATACAAACATTCTAACGTTCGTTCCGATGTACTGATCGCGTCGTTCTGGTCTTTGTAGGCGAGACTTACGCGCATCGCTCGCGAGGATCGCCTCGTTCCTCGAGGCCGGTTAGATAGCGATCACTTGGAAGCAGGCCCGGGTGCTTA
>DATHGU010000309.1:0-8670 GCA_035317495.1 Solirubrobacteraceae bacterium | reverse complement strand
GCGTTCCACGACGCGCTGCTCAAGCTGTTCGCCGGCGAGAACACCGGCAAGCTCGTGCTGCGCGTCGGCGACGGCGAGTCCAGCTAGCCGGCCGGCAGCACGACTCGCACGAGCTCGCCCCAGCAGCTCTTGAGCTGCTCGGAGGACATCTCGAGCACGCGCCGCTGGTGCAGGACCAGTTCGCTGACCAGCGAAGCCAGGAGCACATCCGCCAGGTAGCCGATCTCCCCGCCATAGCCGGTATCCCCGAGCAGCGCGACAACGTGCGCCCGGTAGGCCCCGTACACGCTGTGGCGCAGGCGCTCCCCCGGTGCCCCGTTCTCAGCGGCCGCCAGCAGGTCGCCCTGGATCTCGATGTGCTCGAGCATCCGCTCGCCGAACGCCACCAGGCGCTCGCGCGCAGGCGCGCCCGGGCCGAGCGGGGCAGGGCCGCGGATGAAGTCCTCCTGGAAGCTCCGCTCGCGCTCGTCGAGCAACGCGCGCATCAGGCCGCAGCGATCTCCAAAGTGACGGAAGAGCGTGCCCTTGCCGACCTTCGCAGCGCATGCGACCTGATCCATCGTCACCGTGCCCGCGCCCTCCTCGGCGACCAGACGCTCGGCAGCCTGCAGGATCGCCACCCGGTTGCGCGCGGCGTCCGAGCGCTCGTGCCGGATCGGCTCGAGCATCGGTAGCGCGTGCAACCCCCGGGTCGCTGCGGTGCCCTCCACACGGAGAAGTCTATCTGGGGCGATTAGCGGACTACGGTCCATTTCTGTTATGATAGCGACTATCCGGACCGTAGTCCGATAAGCAACGCCAACAAAAGGAGCCCAACATGTCAACCGCTGTAGAGACCACAACGCAGCTTCCCGTCGGTACCTGGAAGTCGGATCAGACGCACTCCTCGGCGAACTTCGCCGTCAAGCACATGGTCGTCGCGACCTTCCGCGGCCGCTTCGATGAGCTCGAGGCGACGCTCGCCGTCGGCGAGGACGGCAACGCCCAGCTCATCGGCTCGGTGGAGGCCGGCTCGATCGTCGTAAAGGACGAGAACCTCCAGGCGCACCTGGGCTCGCCGGACTTCTTCGACACCGAGCGCTACCCCGAGCTGCGCTTCGTCTCGAGGTCGATCCGCCGCGACGGCGAGCAGCTCGTAGTCGAGGGAGACCTCACGATCAAGGATCAGACGCACCCGGTCGAGGCCCGCGGCACGATCACTGACCCGCACGAGACGCTCGGCGGGGCGATCAAGATCGGCCTTACGCTCGAGACGATCATCGACCGTACGAAGTTCGGCTTGAACTGGAACGCGCCGCTGCCGAAAGGCGGATTCGCGGTCGCCGACGACGTCAAGCTGACGGTCGAGCTCGAGCTCGCCCAGGACAGCGAGTAGACGAGGCCGATGATGCGGGTCCTAGGCACACCGGGCTCGTTGCGTAGCGGCTCGCTCAACCTCCGGCTGCTTCGGGCGGCGGCAGACCTGCTGCCGCCCGAGGCCGAGCTAGCGATCTACGGAGGACTGAAGGCGATCCCGCCGTTCGACGAGGATGACGAGGGAGCCCCGGCGCAGGCCGTCCGCGACTGGCGCACGGAGATCGCCGCGGCCGACGCCCTGCTGTTCGCGACACCCGAGTACAACAGCTCGATCCCGGGCGTGTTGAAGAACGCCGTCGACTGGGCCTCGCGCCCGATCGACACCGCGGCCCTGCGCAACAAACCCGCGGCCGTGATCGGCGCGAGCACCGGAATGTTCGGGGCCGTATGGGCACAGGCTGAGCTGCGCAAGTCGCTGGCCTCCGCCGGCGCCAGGGTGATCGACCGTGAACTGCCGGTCGCCGATGCGGAACACGCGTTCAACCCAGATGGGACGCTCGCCGAGCACGACCAGACGCTCGTGCTCGCGGAGATCCTCGCCGAGCTGCTCGCCGAGACCGACGTGCGCGCCGCCGCCTACTAGTAGGAGAGCGAGCGCCCAGTCATCCCGTCATGAGGGACGAACTCGGGGCCCGAACTCGGCCAAGGGTGGATGGCTAGGCGCACGCGCCGTCGCGGGAGCGGAGAATGCGCGGATGGCGACACAACAGAAGCGGGCGCCGGAGAAGGTCAGCAACCAACTCGAGGCTTGGTTGGGCGACGATCGGCCGAAGACGCTCGGAAGCCTGATCGACGTGTTCGGCGAGGGCAGCTTTGCGATCGTCTTCGTGCTGCTGATGGCCGTGCCGGCGCTGCCGCTCCCCACCGGCGGCGTCACGCACGTGTTCGAGGTGATCACGATGCTGCTCGCGCTCGAGCTGATCGTCGGCCGCCGCACCGTGTGGCTGCCCGAGCGCTGGCGGCGCCTGGAGCTGGCCGGTGGGACCCGCGAAAAGTTCATAAGTACGCTGCTGCGGCGCATCCGCTGGCTCGAGCGCTTCTCCCGCCCACGCGCCCGCTGGCTGTTCGGACACCGCCTGAGCGGCAGCGTGTTCGGACTGGCGGTCCTCGGACTGGCTGTTACGGCGTTTCTCGCCCCGCCGTTCTCCGGGCTCGACACGCTGCCGTCGCTCGGCGTCGTGGTGCTCGCACTCGGCTATCTGCTAGCCGACGTCGTGCTGGCTTCCGTCGGAGCGGTGATCGGAGTGATCGGCGTCGCCTCGGTCATCTTTCTCGGAAGCATTGCCGTGAAAGCGGTGAAGAGCGTGTTCTAAAGGCGAGCGTCGCGCAGCGCCAACAAGCGCCGCGGCCGTCTCGCTAGGACGGAGGGGGAGGGATTCGAACCCTCGTCGGAGGAATCTCCCCCGAAACGGTTTTCGAGACCGCCGCATTCAACCGCTCTGCCACCCCTCCAATGCCTCGACCGGAGGACGAGCATGATCTTAGACGCGCGCGCGACACAGGGCGTATCGGCGAAGAGGGCGTCCCGGCCAACGCCCTCGAGGCGCATCCGCAAAGCGCCCCGCTGCCGCTTATCGAACTAGACCTAGCGGCGCGAAGCGAAGAAGCGGCTCAACAGCTCGCCGCATGCCGGCGCCAGCAGGCCGCCGGCGACCTGCGGGCGGTGATTCAGACGCGGCTCGCCGAGCACGTCGAGCACGCTCCCGCAGGCGCCGGCCTTGGGGTCGCTTGCGCCGTACACGACACGCGACACACGCGCCAGCACGACCGCCCCCGCACACATCGCACACGGCTCCAAGGTGACGTAGAGGATCGCGTCGAGCACCCGCCAGGAGCCCACCACGCGCGCGGCCTCGCGTAGCGCGAGGATCTCCGCATGGGCGGTCGGATCCTCGCGCAGCTCGCGCTCGTTGTGCGCCGCGGCTAGCAGCTCGCCCCCGCGCACGACGACAGTGCCGATCGGCACGTCGCCATGCACGGGCGCTCGTTCAGCCTCGCGCAGGGCGAGGGTCATGAAGTAGTCGTCATGTGGGAAGAAGCGATCGCTCATCGTTCTCGCCGCGGCCTCTGCGACAGTGCGTGCCGCCCGCAGCTCTCCAGCGCATCATCATTACTGAACCGCCCATGGCTCTCCGCGCCCGCCGTACCCCAGCCCCTCCCGCCACACGCTGGCTGCTGGCCGCCGGCTGCTGGCTGCTGGCCGCGGTGATTCCCGTCTCCTCCGCTGACGCGACGCCCAGCTCCTACGCGCCCGGTCGGGTCCTCGTAAGGTACGCAAACGCCACGGCCGCGCGGGCACGTGTCGCGACCGCTCGCTCCGCCGGGGCACGCGACCAGGTGGTGAGCGCTCCGCACACGAGGCTCCTGCGCCTCGCGCCCGGCGTCAGCGTCGGCGCGGCGCTGCGCCGCCTGCGCGCGCGGCGCGATGTCGTGTGGGCAGTGCCGGACTACCGTGCCCATGCCGCCGGCGGGCTGATCCCGAACGACCGCGGCGATGGCAGCGCGCCCGGGGACTGGCAGCAGCTGCAGTGGAACTTCGCGGGGCCCTTCGGCGTGAACGCGCCGCAGGCGTGGGCCAACGTCGCCGCTGCCGGGGCGCCCGGCGGCAGAGGCGTGGTCGTGGCGGTGCTCGACACCGGTGTGGCCTATGCCAACCGACGCCGCTTCGTGCGCTCTCCGGACTTCTCGCGCTTCGGATTCGTGCGTGGCTACGACTTCATCGCGCACAACGGCTTCCCCAATGACCGGAACGGCCACGGAACGTTCGTCGCCGGCACGATCGCCGAGGCCACCAACAACCACTACGGAGTCACGGGAATGGCGTACGCCGCCCGCATCATGCCCGTCCGGGTGCTCGACGGCCAGGGCGAAGGCGAAGCCTCGACGATCGCCGAAGGGGTGCGCTTCGCCGCCCGGCACGGTGCGCGCGTGATCAACCTGAGCCTCGAGTTCTCGAGCAATGTAACGGCCTCCGACATACCCGAGCTGATCGAAGCGCTGCGCTTCGCGCGCCGGCGCGGGGTGCTCGTGGTCGCGGCCGCGGGCAACGAGGCGCACACGGCGATCGCCTATCCGGCGCGCGCGCCGAACGTCGTGGCCGTTGGCGCGAGCACCGAACACGGCTGCCTGGCCGACTACTCCAACGACGGCAGCGGGCTGACGCTCGTGGCTCCCGGCGGCGGCGCCGACGCCAACCTTCCCGGCGACCCCAACTGCCATCCCGAGCTGCCGGCCGGCCGCGACGTCTTTCAGGTGACCTTCACCGGCAGCTCGCCGCGGCGCTTCGGCCTGCCGTCGGGCTACGAAGGAACCTCGATGGCCGCGCCGCACGTCTCCGCGATCGCTGCGCTGGTGATCGCCAGCGGCGTGCTCGGGCGCGATCCGACGCCCGTGCAGGTCATCTCGCGCCTACGCGCGACCGCCCGCAAGCTCGGCGGCGGTGGCGACGAAGCTCTGTACGGCGCCGGGCTGGTCGACGCCGCGGCGGCGACCGCTCCCGGCACGCCCGCGGCCGCTTCCGGCTAGTCCGACCGGGGCCCGTGTCCGCGCGCGAGCCAGCGGCAAGCTCCCGGTCAGCGGCAAGCTCCGGGCCGCCGGCAAGCTCCGGCCCGCTCGACGCACCCCCGCCGGCGCGCTGCGATCTGACGGTCATCGGCGGCGGGATTGTCGGCCTGGCGGTCACGCGCGAGCTGATCCGCCGCCATCCACGAGCATCCGTCTGCGTCCTGGAGCGAGAGGACGAGCTGGCGGCGCACCAGAGCGGGCACAGCTCGGGCGTGATTCACGCCGGCGTCTACTACGAGCCGGGCTCGCTGAAGGCGCGCCTATGCGTGCAGGGGGCGTGCGAGCTGTACGAGTACTGTGCCGCGCGCGGCATCGCGCACGAGCGCCGCGGGAAGCTGATCCTCGCTACGCGAGCCGCCGAGCTCGCGCGCTTGGAGGAGCTGCAGCGCCGCGGCAACGCCAACGGCGTACCCGGCCTGCGCCGGCTCGACGCGGCCGGCATCGAGCGGGTCGAGCCGCGGGCGCGCGGGCTCGCCGCGCTGCACTCGCCGGGCACCGGCGTGGTGGACTTTCGGGCGGTCGCGCGCGCGTACGCCGCCGACGTGCTCGAGGCGGGCGGTGCCATCGCGTGCGGCTGTCCCGTTCACGGCGTCGAGGTCGGCGCTCGCTCGCTGCGCCTGTCCCACGCGCGCGGCCGCACCGAGACGAGCAACGCGATCTTCTGCGCCGGCGCGTGGGCTGACCGGTTGGCGGTGGCAGCCGGCGCAGACGCCGATCCGCGGATCGTCCCGTTTCGCGGCGCCTATCTGAGGCTGCTCCCCGACCGCCGCGATCTGGTGCGCTCGCTGATCTACCCGGTGCCCGATCCGTCGCTGCCGTTCCTCGGCGTGCACCTGACCAGGCACGTGGACGGCGAGGTCTCGATCGGGCCGACCGCGCTGATCGCCGCCGCGCGCGACGGCTATCGCCTGCGCACCGTGCGGCGCGAGGACCTGCTCGAGACGCTCGCATGGCGCGGGACGTGGAGGATGCTCGGGCGCTTCTGGACAGCTGGCGCCGGCGAGCTGCGCCGCGCGATCTCGCGCGCGGCGCTCGTCGCCGCAGCCGCACGCCTCGTGCCCGAGCTCGGCCCCGACGACGTCGAGTCGGGCTTCGCCGGCGTGCGCGCCCAGGCGCTCGGCCGCGACGGGCGGCTGATCGAGGACTTCGTCTTCTCGGAAACCGACCGGGCGCTGCACGTCCGCAACGCGCCCTCGCCGGCGGCAACGGCGTCGCTGGCGATCGCCCGTCACGTGTGCGAGCGCGCCGAGCGCGCCTTCGCGCTCGAGCGCTGAGCGTCCGCGCTACGCGGCGGGCGCGAGCCGCGCGACCGCGTCTGCTACGCCCTCGCGTGCCGTCGGAAAGCGCGGCTGCCATGCGAGCTCGCGCTTGATCTTGGCGTTCGACGAGCGCGCCGAGCGTACGGCCGCCGCGACGGCGTTGCGCCCGGCTACCAGACGTGCGAGCGCCTCGGGGATACGCCGCGGGGTGCCGATCCCCAGCTCTCGCGCCGTCAGCGCCATGAAGTCGTAGAAGCTGATCGGCTCGTCGTCGGCGACGTGGTAGACGGTCCCCGGCGCGGCCTGCTCGGCCGCCAGCGCGAGCGCGGAGGCGACGTCGTCCACGTGCACGACATCCCAGAGGTTCGTGCCCGCGCCGATCACGGCGAAGCGGCCCGGCTTGCGAAGCTGCGCGATCGGCTCGCTCGCGTACCACCCGCCGGGGCCGTAGACGTGCGAGGGACGAATCACCGTGGCCGGCAGGCCGGACCGCAGGACCACGCGCTCGCCCTCCTGCTTCGAGCGGCCGTACGGCGTCTGCACCGGCAGCTGTGTCTCCTCCGTCAGCAATGCGCCGTGTGCGTCGCCGGTGACGACCGTCGAGGCGAACACGAACCGGGGGCCGACGGCCGGCCGTGAACCGGCCACGGCCAGACATCCGTCCACCAGCCGCGCGGTGCCGTCGACGTTGACCTGCCTGATCTTGCGCTCGCTGCGCTGCGATGCGATCTCCGCGGCGAGGTGCACGACGCAGTCCGGACGCTCTTCGGCAATCGTCTCAGACAGCCGCTGACCGTCGCTCAGATCACCGTGCAACGGTCGCGTCCCGGCCGGCTGAGAGCCGTCGCGACGCACCAGCGCCCCCACCTCGTGGCCCTGGGCGAGCAGCCGCGCGCAGAGTGCGTGGCCGATGAAACCGCTCGCGCCGGTGACCAGGATGCGCACGGCGCGAGCGTACCTGCAGCTTGCCGCGTCGCGCCGTCCCGTTGCGACCTGCTGATGCCACGGCGGCTAGGTTGTCGCCATGCGCCTCTCCCTGCACGTCGCCTCCGGCCTGCTCGCGCTCGCGCTGGCCGGCCCGCTGACCGAGTCCGCCTCCGCCGAACCGGCGTGGCCGACCTATCATCGCGATTCGATCCGCTCGGGGGTAGACCCGGACGCCACCCAACCGATCGCGCCGACGCTCGCCTGGCAGTCCCAGAGCCTGGGCGCGCCGATCTACGGTCAACCGCTGATCCTCGGCTCGCGCGTGTACGTGGCCACCTCGGGCGACAAGATCTTCGCGCTCGAAGCCGCGACGGGGGCGGTCGTTTGGGAAAAAGGCCTCGGTGCGCCGGTGCCCGCCTCGGCCTTGCAATGCGGGAACATCAACCCGACGGTCGGGGTCATCGGGACGCCCGTGATCGATCCGTCGAGGAACGTCATCTATGCCGTCGCCGACACGTGGGACGCGGGCAAAAAAGAAGCGCGCCACGTCCTCAAGGGGCTCGACCTCTCAAGCGGAGCCGAGATATTGAACAGATCCGTCGACCCCCCGGGCACCGATGCCAAGGCGATGCTCCAGCGAACTGCGCTGAACCTCGACCGGGGCAACGTCGTCTTCGGCTTCGGCGGCAACTACGGTGACTGCGGCAGTTACCGGGGCACGGTTGTCTCGGCGCCCGAGGATGGAGGTCCACCGAGCTTCTGGCTCTATACACCTGCCCCGCCGTCCACCTCCGGCGGAGCGATATGGGGCCCCAGCGGACCGGCGATCGACGGCGAAGGCCACATCTACGCCACGACCGGCAATCCCAATCCGCAGAACGGTGAAGACGCCGAAACCTACGACTACTCCGACAGCGTCATCGAGCTGGACCAGTCGCTCAACCGGATCGGCAACTTCAAACCGCCGAGCTGGCTGACCGACAGCAACAACGATACGGACCTGGGCTCGGCCGGCCCCGAGCTCCTCCCCGGTGGGTTGCTTTTCCAAGCCGGCAAGAACGGCACCGGGTATCTCATCGGCGAGGCCACGATGGGGTCCGAAGCGAACGCCGTCTACAGCGCTCAGGTTTGTGCAGGGCAAGGCAGCTTCGGCGGCGACGCCTATGCCGCCGGGGTCATCTACATCCCCTGCACCAACGGCGTGCAGGCGCTCGCATACAACCAGGCAGCGCGCACGTTCACACCGCTGTGGAAAGGGCCGTCCGACGCCGTCGGTCCGCCAACCCTCTCCGCGGGCTTGGTGTGGTCGGTGGCGACGGGAGGATCCAAAGGCGGCGGCACGAAGCTCTACGGGCTCGATCCGTCGACCGGAGTCCCCCGCTACACCGAGATCTTGCCGAGCGGCGTCGACGACCACTTCGCTTCCCCGAGCGCGGCCGGCGGTCGATTGTTCGTCTCCACGGGCTCGACCGTCAGCGCCTACCAGGTCGCCGGGCTGAGCCCGGGCGCCGGAGGCGCGCCGCCGGCGATCTCGGCGCCGGGCGTGATCGCCGCGCCGGGCACC
>DATHGU010000308.1:0-3428 GCA_035317495.1 Solirubrobacteraceae bacterium | reverse complement strand
TCTGCGTCGACCTTCGGCGCCAGGATCTCGTCAGTGGGGTATGGGCACCGGGATCACTTCGAGCTCGTCGATACCGACGAAATCCGACGGGTTGCACGTGTGGATGGGAAGGTCGTTGGCCAGCGCCGTCGCAGCGATCATCGCGTCGTAAGCTCGAGCCGTGGTCTTGCGGCCGGCACTTCGCAGCGACGCCCCGACGCGACCGAACGCGCGCGCCGCGTCGGCGTCGAAGCCGAGCGGGTCGAAGTCGGCCTCGGCTTGCTGGAGGCGGGCTTGACGGGCTGCACGCTCAGCTCGATCGCGCGCGACCAGTGGCCCGACCGAGAGCTCGGCAAGCGTCACCGCGGTGATCAGCGGTTCCTCGGGCAGCGAGCTGGCGTCCTCGAGGCCTTGCAGCAGGATCAGCGTCGACGTGTCGAGAACGCCTCGAGCTGGACGTCTCGATGGCTCGGATGAAGACGATGTGCCGCTCACAGGCCCGCATCCAGGACCTCGTCGACGTCCGCCCGCAGGGCGTCGGCGTCCACAGCGGGGAGCAGCCGCAGCCTCGCCAGAAGCGCATCCGCCGCCAGAGACGGGCGAGGCACGGCGCGCAGCTCGGCAACCGCCTTCCCCGCGCGCGTGATCGTGATCTGCTCGCCGCGCGCGGCACGATCGACCACATCGCCGCCATGGTTGCGCAGCTCGCGAATGCTGACCTCAGCCATCGGCACAGTGTATCACGCGTGATACACGAGGGTCCCCAAGCGATCCCCTCGGGTACGCCCCCCGGGGTACGCGTCCACGCGTGCCCGGCACTGCGCAAGCCGAGCCGATCCAACTAATTAAAAGATCAAGGAGCGGCGGCCTCGGGCAGGCCGATCGTGTGCTCCGCCCGCGAGCGCGCGACGGCGACGGACAGCGCCCGAACATAGGCGCGCGCGGCTGCGTCGATGATGTCCGTCGACACGCCCTGACCGGCGCCGGTGACGCCTTGCACCTCGAGCACGACGGAAACTTCGCCTAGCGCGTCCTGGCCCTCGGTCACCGCGCCGATCGTGAACTCGCTGAGCTTCGCGGCGACGCCCGTCGCGGCGTTGATCGCCTGGAAGACGGCGTCGATCGGGCCGTCGCCGGTGAACGTGCCGGTCGCCGAGCCGCCCTCGGGCAGCGTCACCGATACCTTCGCGTGCGGCGGTCGCAGCGAGGATGCCTCGACCTCGAACCACTCCAGCGCGTAGCCGCCCACGTCCTCGCTGCGCAGCTCATCGGTGACGAGCGCCTCCAGGTCCATCGCCGTCACCTGCTTCTTGCGGTCGGCGATCTCCTTGAAGCGCTTGAACGCCGTGTTCAGCGCCTGGCCGTCGATCTCGAAGCCCATCTCCTCCAGCGCTTTGCTCAGCGCATGGCGGCCCGAGTGCTTGCCGAGGACGATCGAGTTGCTGCGCAGGCCGACCGTCGTCGCATCCATGATCTCGTACGTCTCGCGCTCCTTGAGCACGCCGTCCTGGTGGATGCCGGCCTCGTGCGCGAAGGCGTTGCGCCCCACGATCGCCTTGTTCGGCTGCACCTGGTAGCCGGTCAACCTTGACACGAGGCGGCTCGTGCGGGCGATCTCGGTCGTCTCGATCCCCGTCCACAGTCCGAGGCTCGGCTCGCGCGTGTGCAGCAGCATCGCGATCTCCTCCAGCGAGGCGTTGCCGGCGCGCTCGCCGATGCCGTTGATCGCGCACTCGACCTGGCGACAGCCCGCTTCCAGCCCGGCCAGCGAGTTGGCGACCGCCATGCCCAGGTCGTCGTGGCAGTGCACGGAGACGACGACGTCGAGCAGGCCCGGCACGAGCCGGTACAGCTGCTCGAACATCGCCGCGTGCTCGCGCGGCATCGTGTAGCCGACGGTGTCGGGGACGTTGATCGTCGTGGCGCCCTCGTCGAGCGCGATCTGGATCACCTCGGCCATGAACTGCACGTCCGAGCGCGACCCGTCCTCGAGTGAGAACTCGACGTCCTCGGTGTACTCGCGCGCCTGTGCGACGGCGGCGCGCACCTGTCCCTTGACGTCCTCGCGCGTGGTCTGCAGCTTGTGCTTGATGTGAATGTCACTCGTCGCGAGAACCATGTGAATGCGCGGGCGCTGAGAGTCGCGCACGGCGTTCCACACCGCATCGATGTCCTGACTGACGGTGCGCGCCAGCCCGCAGATGACCGGCCCTTCGACCTCGCGGGCGATCGCCTCCACGGACTCGAAATCGCCGGGCGAGGTGATCGGAAAGCCGGCCTCGATGACGTCGACGCCGAGGCGCGCGAGCTGGTGGGCGATCTCCAGCTTCTCGGTCCTGTTCAGCGAGATCCCCGGCGACTGCTCGCCGTCGCGCAGCGTCGTGTCGAAGATCAGCACGCGGTCGGACTCGCTGCGTGCGGGGGACCTGGTGTGAGGCGAAGTGCTCATGTCGTTCGTGCTCCTTCTCGTTCTCGCTTGGCGTTCCTCTCTGCTTGGTATGCGGCTACGCGGCCGCCACGCGTTATTCCCCCCGAGGGGGGAGCAGGAGCAGCGAGAGAAGCGAGTTCTGCAACGACATCTGTTTCGCAGGGTAGCACCAGCCCGGCGCGCCCGCCAAACGCCCTCAGGGAGTGAGCACGACCTTGCCGACGTTGCGGCGCTCGGTGATCATCGTCTGCGCCGCGCCGGCGTCCTCGAAGCTGAAGTCGCCGGCGACGACCGGTTTGACCGTCCCGTCGTCGAGCATCTCGCGCAGCGGCGCGATCCACGGTTCGAGGGTGCCGCGGTCCTTCCACAGCGTGAGCATGTTCAGCCCAATGACGGCCTTCGATTCCGACATCTGCTTGATCATGCTGAAGCGTGGCATGCGGATGACCGTGCGCAGCGCCGTGACGAGGTTGCGCCGCTGGCCGGAGACGATCGCGGAGGCGCCGAAGGCGACGAGCCGCCCGCCGGGCCGCAGCAGGTCGTAGCCCGTGCGGAAGCTCTTGCCGCCGACCGCGTCGAGGATCACGTCGAACTTCGGCAGGCCTCGCTCCCAGCCGCTTCGCGTGTAGTCGATCGCGCGGTCGACGCCCAGTTCTTCGCACCGCGCATGCTTGCCGGGGGACGCCGTGCCGTAGACCTCGGCGCCGGTGCGCTTGGCGATCTGCGTCGCCGCAATGCCCACACCGCCGCCGGCCGAGTGCACGAGCACCCGCTCGCCCGGCTGCAGGGAGCCGAAGCCGATCAGCCCGGCCCACGCCGTCCCGTAGTTGACGGGGATCGCTGCGCCCTGCTCGAAGCTGAGCTCATCGGGCAGCGGCATGACGTCGCCCTCGGGCACGACCACCTGTGAGGCGTAGCCGCCGAACTGCGTGCCGGCGAGCACGCGCTGGCCGGGGATCAGCCCGTCCACCCCGTCGCCCAGCTCAAGGACCGTGCCGGCGACCTCGTAGCCGACGACGCA
>DATHGU010000307.1:0-2783 GCA_035317495.1 Solirubrobacteraceae bacterium | reverse complement strand
TTCTCGCGCTCGAGATCCATCGAGTCGAGCACGCGCGTGGCGACGTCCTGGCCGGCGCGGAAAGCGCCCGATTGCCACAGCATCGCGTCGACCAAGGTCGTCTTGCCATGGTCGACGTGCGCGACGATCGCGACGTTTCGTATGTCCTGTCTGGCGACGAGCACGGCCGACTAGGCTAGCGGCGCACGCGCGCGGCCCTCAAGCCGGTGCGCGCGCCGAAGCGCGCGAGCGCCGACGGGTAGCGCTCGGCGCGGGCGATCGTCTCCTCGAGGGCGGCTGCGAAACGGCGGATCTCCTGCTCCTGCACGACCAGCGGGGGCAGCGCCTTGATCGTGTTCATACGATGGCCGGCCACCTGGCAGAGGATGCGGTGCTCGTGGAACAGCGGAACCGTGATCAGCTGCGAGAAAAGGCCCGCCTGGCGGCGCTCGACGGCCTCCCACAGCGCGCGCCCGACGCGTCCCGACGGGGGCCCGAACTCGATCGCCCACATCAGGCCGAGCCCGCGAACGGCACGCACGACCTCGTAGCGCTCCACGAGCGGCTGCGTCAGCTCGAGCAGCAACGCTCCCATGCGCCCGGCGTGCTCGACCAGGCCCTGCTCGTCGAGCACGCGCAACGTCGCAAGCGCCGCGGCCGCCGCCAGGTCGTTTCCGCCGAACGTCGAGCCGTGGCGGACGGCGCGCTCCATCCCATCGAAGACCGTGTCGAACGCTCCGCGCGAGACGAGCACCGCGCCGATCGGCACGAGACCGCCGGACAGCGCCTTGGCCAAGCAGATCATGTCCGGTGCAAGCTGCCAATGCTCGAGCGCGAGGAAGCGGCCGGTTCGCCCGATGCCCGTCTGCACCTCGTCGCACACGAACAGCGCGCCGCCCGCGCGGCAGAGCGCCTGCGCGCGCTGGAGGTAATCGGCGGGCGGCAGGTTCACCCCCTTCCCCTGGATCGGCTCGACCACGAACGCGGCCACATCGCCGCGCGCGAGCTCGCGCTCCAGCGCGTCGAGGTCGCCGAAGGCGACGGGGTCGCAGCCCGCCAGCAGCGGACCGAAGCCATCGCGGAACTCGCTGTTGCCGTTGATCGACAGCGAGCCGAGCGTCAGGCCGTGGAAGGCGTGATCGGCGTACAGCACCCGGCTGCGGCCGGTTGCCGCGCGAGCGATCTTGATCGCCGCCTCGACCGCCTCGGTGCCCGTGTTCGCGGGGACCATCGCCGCGACGCTGTCGGGCGCGCGCGCGAGCAGCTGCTCGGCGAGCACGCCGCTAAGCAGCGTCACGCCGAGCTGCGGCAGGTTGCCGGTACGAGCGGCCATGACCTCCTCGACCGCCGCGATCGCCGCGGGGTGGTTGCGCCCGATCGCAAACACGCCGTAGCCGCCGAACAGGTCCAGGTAGCGCTCTCCATCGGCGTCGATCAGGTGCGCCCCCTCGCCGCCGCGCCACACCTTGTCGAACCCGAGCGTCCGCAGGATGCGGCCCATCTGCGGGTTCAAGAAGCGGTCGTTGAGCGCCATCTCCTCGCCGCTGCGGTCATTGATGAGCTCCGCCACGGTCGGCGGCGTCGAGCCGGACATGGGCTAAGCCTACGAGAGCGCGAACAAACGCCCGCCGAGCCCGCCTCACAGGATCTTCACGAGTGATATCGCGCAACGCGGGTAAATGGTCATCAGCCGCGAGCCGCGGCCGCCGCAAGCCGCCGCAGCACGCCTTGGGCACCTGACGCGACACGACCCTGATCGACCCCCGACGAAATCCAGCCGAGCACCCGCTCACGCGTCGCGCCTTCCTGGGATACGGAGGAGCGGCCGTGGCCGGCATGTCGGCCGGCGGCGTCCTGTGGCGGGCGGCGTCGGCGGCCGCATCGACGATCCGCGTGCCCGACAGCCTGCCCGACCCCAGGCGGCCCGCTGGCACGCCCACGGCGGCGCTTCCGTTTGACCACATCGTCGTGGTGATGATGGAGAACCACTCCTTCGACAACCTGCTCGGCGCGCTCGCGCACTCGGGCCAGCCGAAGGCGCAGGGCCTCAAATTCAGCACGAAGGGCATCGCGCTGAACAGCAATCCGGGCGCCGAAGGCCCCGTGCGCTCCTTCCCCTTCCCGACCACCGCTCAGGGGCCGCACGTCTCGCAGAGCTGGAACGCCACGCACGAGCAGATCGACGAAGGGAAGATGGATGGCTTCGTGCGCTCGGTGGGCGACCGGCAGCCAATGGGCTACTGGACGCAGGACGTGCTCCCCTTCGCCTACTCGCTGGCGCGCACGTTCTGCGTGGCCAATCGGTGGTTCGGCTCGGCGCCCTGCCAGACCTACCCCAACCGCCGCTTCCTGATGGCGGGCACCGCCTACGGCAACATCTCGACCGACACCGAAAGCCTGCTGGACCCGCCGCCTCCCAACGGCACGATCTGGGACCGCCTGCACCACTACGGGATCAGCTGGCGCAACTACTTCACCGACCTGCCGTCCGTGGGCGTGATCGGCTCGACGGTCGAAAAGTACCCGCAGAACCTCTCCCCGATCGCGCAGTTCTTCACTGACCTCGCTGCCAACAACCTGCCCTCGGTGTCGATCGTCGACCCGGAGTTCGGCGTCGCGGGCGAGGTCGGTGGACCCCTCTCCGAACTGCCGGCGCTCCAGGGGCTCGGCCTGAAGGCCAGCGAAACCGGCGGCTCGGAGGAGAACCCGCAGGACATGGCCTACGGCGAGTACTGGGCGTCGCAGATCGTCAAAGGAGTGCTGGCCTCGCCCGCTTGGCCGCGCACGCTGTTGATCTACACCTA
>DATHGU010000306.1:0-4039 GCA_035317495.1 Solirubrobacteraceae bacterium | reverse complement strand
CTGCTGCGAGGTCCACCGGCTTGCCCGCACTACCTGATACGGCCGACGTCAGGAGCGGCGTCGCCGGCGGCGCATCATGCGCGCGCCGAGGAACAGTCCCACGACGGTCGCCGCGGCGGTCACTTCGGGGCGGTGGCGCTGGAGATGCCCGCGCCAGTCGGTGATGTGCGCGACCTCGCCGCGCAGGCGGTCGATCGAGACCGCCAACTCCATCCGGTTGCTCTCGATCGAGTTGCGGATCTCGGCGGGCGAGCGCTGCGCCATCAGCTCCTGGCCCCCGTGCCCTCGGAGCCGCTGCTGACCGTCTCGCGGATCTTGCGTGCCTCCTCGATCGCCATCTTCGGCACCGGCGGGGCTCCCCGTTTGACCGCCCTGGCGGCCAACAGCCCGGCGAGCGCGCCGAGCAGCAGGAGGATCACGGCCATCGCGAAGAAGCCCCAGAAGTAGGTGAATTCGTTGCCGGGCAGGTAGTAGTAGAGCAGCCACGCGCAGCCGACCAGCGCGAACACGAGCGCCATCACGAGGAACACGCCCGCGGCGACGCCGACGACCGCGCCCTTGATCAGCTTGGTCGCCTTCTCGGTGACCTCGGCCTTGGCCAGCTCGATCTCCTCGCGGACGAGCAGCGTCGCGCGCTCGGAGACCTCCGTGATCGCCGTGGCGATGTTCTGCGGAACCTCGCTGCGCTGGCCGGTATCGACCGGGCCGTCGCCGACCGCTCGGTCCTCGGACGTGGGCGGAGTCGTGCTCACTCGGGCGGCTCCTCGGCGAACATGCGCCGCCAGACGACCGCCGCGGCACGCTGGGCGACGATGCTCGAGAGCGCGCCGAAGCCCGCCAAGAGGCCCGACCAGATCAGCCGCTTGGCCATCTCGTTCTCCATCATCGCGGCAGTCTATTGCCCGCGGTGGTCTGCTCGGAAACCGCGTCCGTCTCGAGGCCACCGCAAACCGTCTCGATCACCAGCCACTTGGCTCGCTCGAACTCCTCCTCGCCCTGCGGTCGCAGGTCGAAGATCCAGCCGGTCAGCAGCTGCTCGATCGCCCCGTAGAAGGCCATCGCCGCGAACCGCGCTTCGATCTCCGGCTTGAAGTAGCCCTCGGCCTGGGCCTGTTCGACGATCCCGCCGATCAACTCATACGCGGTGCGGATCTGCGCGAGGTGGGTCTGCCCGAACGAGTTGGCGGCGCGCGTGACCTCCACGATGATCACCTTCATCAGGTCCGGGTCGTGGCGGTAGCTGTCGATGATGAACGAGGCGATCGCGCCGAGCTTCCCCCGCACGGGCAGCGGCTCGGCGTCGACCTCGCGGATCAGCTCGAGCATCACGTTCCAGCGCTCCAGGAACAGCGTGTCGAGCACCTCGTCCTTGGATGCGAAGTAGTGGTACACGAGCCCGTAGGCGACGCCGGCCTCGTCGGCGATGTCCGACACGCGGCAGGCGTGGAAGCCCTGGCGAGCGAACACGCGCACGGCCGCGTCGAGGATCACGCGGCGCTTGTCAGGCGCCTTCGAGCCCTCGACCGAGGCCGTCTTGCCGCCGTCGGGGCGAGGTCTCGCCGCGCTCACGCGCGCACCTCCTCGGGCCAGCGGTAGACCTGCGGGCGGCGGTTGGCCAGCGCGGGCAGCTGCGCGCGGATCTCGCGTTGGCGCTGGAGATCGAGCTCGGCGACGATGTGGCCCTCGCCGTCGGGCGCCTGCGCCAGCACGAGCCCCCACGGGTCGACGATCATCGAGCGCCCGCCCGACCGGCTGCCCCCCGCATGCGAGCCGATCTGGTTGGCCGCGATCACGAACGCCTGATTCTCGATCGCCCGCGCGCGGATCAGCGTCTCCCAGTGGTCGCGCGTGGTCGCCAGCGTGAAGGCGGCCGGGAGCGGGAACGCACGCGCGCCGCGCACGGCGAGGATCCGGTACAGCTCGGGGAAGCGCAGGTCGTAGCAGATCGACAGCCCCAGCTCGAGGCCCTCGGCGGTCTGCGAGAGGACGATCTCATCGCCCGGCTCCTCGAGGTCCGACTCGCGGTAGGAGCGCCCGCCGACGTCCACGTCGAACATGTGCAGCTTGCGATAGACCGCCCTGAGCTCCCCATCGGGGTCCACGTGCACCGAGCTGTTCGCGAGCTTCTCGCGCCCCTCCACGCGCTCGACGATCGACCCCGCGATCAGATCCACGCCTAGCTCGCGCGCGCTCGCGCGCGCCCAGCCGATCGCCGGGCCCTCGAGCGTCTCGGCCGCCGCACGCAGGTCCTCGTCGGGGCCCATCGCAGTCCACTTCTCGGGGAGTACGATCACGCGAGCGCCGTCCGCGGCGGCCGCGCGCGTGAGGCGGTCGGCGACCGCCAGGTTCGCCGCCGGATCGGCGGTGGAGTTGAGCTGGACTGCAGCGACCCTCAAGAGCGCGTTCCCTCCGCCGGGTCGATGCCCGCGGGTCCTGGGGGCGTTTCGGCCACGGAATAGATTGACTGGTCAGTCAACATCCCAAAGCATAACGCCCGGCAACGCCGGATCGGCGCTTGGCGGCTCGGCGCCCGCCGGGCGGATGCCGCTTCTGCGCGGCGGCCGACCGCTGAAGCGCTGGCGCTACGTCGGCGTTTTCAGCGAGGAGCTGATGGCGTGCGCCGCGCTCGTGCAGGTCGGGCCCGCCCGGCAGTCCTTCTGGGCGCTGTTTCGTCGCGGCGAGGAAGAGTTGCGCGAGCGCACGCGCATGCTGCCACGGCGCGCGGCCCTTCAGCTGGTCGGCGGAGCGCGCCGCAGCGGCGCCGCCGCGCCCGGACGTCTGCTGGTGAATGACGGCGGCGTCGTGCTCGATCTGCGACTGGAGGAAGACGACGGATTCCAGGCGCGCTGCGCCAACGGCCGCCAGCGCGTGTGGACGCGCAAGCAGGCGGGCATCGCCGCACACGGCACCCTCGCGCTCGACGGCGGCGCCCCGCGCGAGGTGCTCGCGCGGGCGGTGGTCGACGACACGGCCGGCTACCACGCGCGCCACACCGAGTGGTGGTGGTCGGCTGGAGTCGGCCAAGGCCCCGACGGCGTCGCCCTGGCATGGAACCTCGTGGCGGGCGTCAACGATCCACCGAGCGGCTCGGAGCGGGCCGTGTGGATCGACGGCGAGCCCCGCGAGGCGCCGCCGGTCGACTTCACCGACGATCTAAGGCGCGTGCGAAGCGCCGACGGCTCGGAGCTGCGCTTCCATGGCGAGGCCGAGCGTGCTCACAGCCAGAACCTGCTGATCGTCAAGAGCGACTACCGCGCCCCGTTCGGCGCCTTCTCGGGCACGCTGCCGGGCGGCGTCGCTCTGGCTCACGGGCTGGGCGTGGTCGAGCATCACCGCGCGCTCTGGTAAGCGGCAGGCCAAAGTGACACTGGTGATCACGGCCCGGCCGGTCAGTCAGCCGCCGAGCCGCAGGATGGGAACGCGCGTGTGCTTTGAGATCTCTTCGGCGAGAGCGCCGTCCTTGGTCGCCAGCGGCTCGTCGAGCTGCTCGGCGAGGGCCACGAACAGGGCGTCCGCGACCGTCAGATTGCGATGGAGACTCCAAGCGCGGCCCCGCAGCGGCATGCTCGGAAACAATTGAATTGCGAGATCGCCAAGGTCTTCGACGGCGGCCATCGCCCGCCGCGCCGGCAGACTCCCTTTCAGCACCTGCCTCCGCAGGACCGCCACGACCTCGAACACGAGCAGGTCGGGTGCCGCCAACTCGCCCTCGTCTGACATCAGGGCCTGCACTTCCTCTGCCGCTTCCAACCCGAGCAGGAAGTCCACGGCCCCGGAGGTGTCGAGGATCGTCACTCGCCGTCGTCGCGAAGCCGGCGTACGGAGATCTCGCTCGGCTCCGCAACCTCTGGTGCTCCGCGCGCCTGCACGCGTGACGCGAGCTCGGCTGGTGTTGGTCTGGACGCGGTGCGGGCGAGCACGCCGCGGACGTACTCGGACAGCGAAACGCCCGCCATTGCCGCCCTCGCCTTCAGTGTGCCGTGGACATCCTCGGGCACGTCACGCACTTGCAGCAGGATTCCCATACCGCGTGAATGTT
>DATHGU010000305.1:0-7185 GCA_035317495.1 Solirubrobacteraceae bacterium | reverse complement strand
GTGCACCGAGGCGACGATCAGCGACAGCGCGATCACGATGCCGGGCAGCGCATAGGGGAGGTACGCCGCACGTTCGAGAACCGTCGCGATGCGGCTGGGGTAGCGGACCGTGAGGATCGATACGGGCAGCGCCAGCAGCGTTGTGAGGATCGCCGCGCCGAGCCCCAGCTTCAATGAGGTGCCGGCCGTCGAGAGCAGCGTCGCGACGGGGAAGCTGGTCGATCCGCCGTGCAGCAGCCAGTAGACGAGCGTGACGAGCGGCAGGCCGAGCGCCAGGCCGCTGAGCAGCGCCAGGCCGCCGCCGGCCAGCCACCTCGTGCGTCCGAGCTGGGCGCGCGCCGGCGGGCGCGGAGCGCCGGTGTCGACGCGCGCGTAGCGGGCCCTGCCGCGCGCCGCGAGCTCGGCGAGCAGCAGCACGAGGCACAGCAGCACGAGCACCGTCGCGAGCATCGACGCGGCAGGCCCGTCGAAGCTCAGACGGTACTCGTCGTAGATCGCCGTCGTGAACGTCTGGAAGCGCAGCATCGCGAAGGCGCCGAACTCGGACAGCAGGTGGACGGCCACGAGCAGCGCTCCGCCGAGCAGCGCGAGGCGCGTCTGCGGGAGCGTCACGCGCAGGAACGTGCGCCACGGCCCCATGCCGAGCGAGCGAGCGGTCTCCTCGAGCGCCGGATCCATCCCGCGCAGGACGGCCGCCACGGGCAGGTAGACGAGCGGGTAGTAGGCCAGCGTTACGATCAGCGCCGCGCCGCCGAAGCCCTGCACGGCGGGGGTGATCGAGACCCAGCCGTAGCTTGTGACGAACGCGGGCACGGTGATCGGCAGGGCCGCGAGCACCGCCCATGCGCGCCTTCCGGGGAGGTCGGTGCGCTCCACGCACCACGCGACGGCCACACCGAGGGCCGTGCAGGCGCTCGTCGCGACGAGCACGAGCAGGACGGTGTTGAGGAGCAGCGTGCCGACGAGCGGCCGAAACACGAGCGCGTCGACCTGCGAGATGCCGATCGACAGCGCCTGTTCCATCAGGAAGCCGAGCGGCAGCAGCACGAGCAGCGCCACTGCGGCGGCGACCGCCAGCAGGGCGAGCGGCGTCGAGCGTCCGCGCAGACGCGCGCGCCAGCGGTTGGCGCTCCACGCCGGGCGGGGTGCGTGTGCGCGGGCGGCCTCCATCGCCCTACAGCAGGCCCGCCTGCTGCATGAGCTTCAGCGCCGCGCTTCCATCGCCGAGGTCCGCCGGTCCGACGTCGGGCGGTTCGAGCGAGGCAAACGGCTTGAGCCCGGGCGGCGGCGCGACGCTCGCGTTGAGGGGATACTCCCAATCGCCGCTGTGCGTCATCGCGCTCTGCCCTTCGGTGCTGAGCAGGAACGCGAGGAAGCGCTGCGCAAGCACGTGGTGGTTGCCGGACTCAAGCGCGCCCGCGCCGGAGATGTCCACGAGCGCGCCGGGGTCCTTGTGGCCGAAGTAGTAGAGCTTGGAGTGCACGTTCGCCCTGCCGACCTCGGCAGCCTGCGCGTACCAGTAGTAGTGGTTGATGATGCCGGCGTCGACCTGGTCGTCTTCGACCGCCGCCACGATTCCCTCGTTGTCGTTGTAGCGCTTGGCGTTCGCCGCGAAGCCTTCGAGCCAGCGCGTCGTCGCCGCCCGGCCGTCGAGCTTGTCGACCGCGCCGACGATCGGCACGAAGTCCGGCTCGGAGGGGGCGATCGCGAGCTTGCCCTTCCATCTCGCCTTGGCCAGGTCGAGGATCGACACGGGCAGCTGGCCGGTTGAGATCAGCTTCGGGTTGTAGACCAGCACGGTCTCGCGCGCCGCGACTCCTACCCAGCTGCCGCTCGGCGAGTCATAGCGCGCGGGCGCCTGCGCGAGCGTCGCGCTGTCGACCTTCGTCAGCAGCCCCTTCTCCGCGAGCAGTTCCAGCGGCGGCGTGTTCTCCGACAGGATCACGTCCGCGGGAGACGCCGAGCCCTCCTGCACGATCTGGTTGGCGAGGCCCTCGTCCTCGCCAAAGCGGATCCGCACTGTGGCGCCCGTCTTGCGCTCGAACGTTTTCGCCAGCGCGTCGGTCATCTGCTCGTGCTGCGCGCTGTACAGCGTCAGGGTGTTGCTCGACGCGCCGCCGCAGCCGCTCGCGAGCACGCCGATCGTCGTGCTCGCGCAGACTGCAATCGCTGCATGTCGGGATGAGAGTCTCAGGAGAACCTCCGGCTCCTCTTCGCGCCGGCGACGCGTTAGGGTACCCTAATCTTAGGGATGCCTAAGCGGCCAGCCGCGCCACTGGCGCACCACCGGGCGTACGCGCCCGACGCGGCACGCAGCGCGCCGCGTGCGGTGCTCGGTCAGGGCGACTGGGGCAGCTTGACCGAGCCGCGCGTGGCGGCCGGGGCGGAGGGCGGCGGCACGACCGGCCCGATGTCGCCGTCGGGCGCCTCGTCCAGGTCGACGATCACGGGGGCATGGTCGCTCGGCCTGCTGCCCTTGCGCGCCTGCCTGTCGACCCATGCGGCGCGCACCCGGCTGGCGACCGCGTCGGTGGCCAGCACGAGGTCGATCCGCATCCCGAGGTCCTGGTGGAACATGCCGGCGCGGTAGTCCCAGTAGGTGAACACGCGCTCGGTTGGCCAGCGATCGCGCACGACGTCATGCAGGCCGCGCGCTTGCAGCTCGGCCAGCGCCGCCCGCTCAGCCGGCGTGACGTGCGTTTGGCCGACATACGCGTCCGGATCGAACACGTCGGCATCGGTCGGCGCGATGTTCATGTCGCCACACACGATCGCGTCCTGCGGGCCGCTGCCGACGACCTGTCCCAGCGCGGCGAGCCACGCGAGCTTGTAGTCGTAGTGCTCGGAGCCCGGCACGCGTCCGTTCGGCACGTACACGCAGTGCACGCGAACTCCCGCACACGTGGCGGACACCGCGCGCGCCTCCGGATCGGGGAAGCCCGGCGCGCCGGCGACTCCCGCCACCACGTCCTCCAGCCCCACGCGAGACAGGATCGCCACCCCGTTCCACTGCGCCTCGCCGTGGCGCGCGACCGCGTAGCCACGATCGGCCAGCTGCCCGCCGAGCAGCTCGTCGAACGCCTCGTCGGCGAGCTTCGTCTCCTGCAGGCAGACGACATCCGGTTGGCGTTCCTCGAGCCACGGCAGCAGTCGCGGTATGCGCTGCTTGATCGAGTTCACGTTCCAGGTCGCTATCCGCACGGGCGTACCGTAGCGGCGTGAGCTCACCGTCGGTTCAGCGGACCGAGCTGGGCCGAGATCAAACCGTTAGCGCATGGCAGGCGCCGGTCAGGGACTCGACGTCGGCGCTACCCGGCGGCCGAGGGGGCGATCGGCAGCGGCGGGAAGCAGCTCTTCCACCGCATCCGCCGCAGCGGATGAGCCGCCGGCCGCGGCGAATGCCCGAGCGATGCGTTCGGCGCCTGACCGCTTGCCGATCGCCTCGTGCACGGCGGCTCGAAGTCGGTCCGGCGTAAGCCGCTTGTGATGCAGCTTGACGCCGGCACCCGCGAGCTCGACGCGCCGCGCCACGTCGAACTGGTCTCGGCAGAACGGAACGACGCACACCGGTACGCCGGCTGCGAGCGCCCTCTGCGTCGTCCCCTGCCCGCCGTGCGAGATGACGCAGGCGGCGCGGGCGATGATCGGCCCGTGCGGCAGGAACGGCTCGACGCGGGCGTTGGGCGGCACGGTGAACTGCACGCCGTCCACCGCGGCGGTCGTGGCCACGAGCGTCACGTCCTCGCCGGCGAACGCCTCGAGCGCGTCGGCGATGAGCCGCTCGTCGTTCTGGTATGCGGTCGACGCCGTGACGAGCACGATCGGGCGTATCGAAGACGACAGCCAGGCTGGTGGCTCGGCCGGCGGCTCCCATGTCCCGGGCCCGACGAGCCGCACCGAGGCCGGCCAGTCGCGGCGTGGAAACTCGTATGGCTCCGCCGTGAAGGCGATGAAGCGACCCGCCTTGCGCCACTGATCTTCGTACCGGCGTAGAGGAGGGAGGCCGAGCTTCGCTCGCATCTGGTTGCGCAGCGCAACGTGCGGAGCGAGCAGTCTGTCGCCATACGCCCACAGCAGGTGGTCGCGCAAGTGTCCGAGCGGCCCGCGCGCAGGTGCCAGGCCCAGCCCGAGCGGAGGTGCCTCATGGGAGCGGAACGCGGGCGGATACGGGCAGTACATCGCCCATGGCAACCCGGATGCCTCCGCGACGTAGCCCGCCCCCTCCGTCTGCACGTCGATGATCAGCCCGTCGGGACGCACTTCCGATATCGCACGATGCAGGTCCGGAATCTCGAGCTCGGCGCGCTGCCGGTAGAAGTTGATGACCCGCTTCTGGGCCTCGATCTGCGTGCGTGCACGCCAGTCCTCGAGCTCGATCGCATCGATCCGGCCGTCGACCGGGGCCGCGTGCAGGCCCAGCGCCGCAAGCCGCTCAACCTCCGATGCGAGCGTTCGCAGGTGCACCTCGTGGCCGCGACGCTGCAGCTCGAGCAGCATCCCCGCCGATGGGAAGACATGTCCCGGCGTAGGTGAGTTGTAGGCGAGCAGTCGCGCCATCAGGGCGCTCCCTTCGATGCGGTGACCATCTCGGTCACGATCTGCTCGGCCGCCTCGCGACCGAGCCTCATCTCACGACGAAGCAGCTTCCAGACCAGCAGGTCGGTGGCTACCACGAGCGCGACCAGTCGCCGCTCGCGCCGTACGCCCTCCAGCCCACCGAGCAGCGGCAGGAACGTTCGCTCCACCCATGCGCGGTGCCAGGCGCGGCCCGCGTCGGTCATCTCTCGGACAGCCGGGATGCGGTCCTCCTGGGCCAGCAGCCGCAGAGCCGCATCGCCGTCGTCATCGTAGGAGTCGTAGAGCACCCGGACCGCCGCGCGGACGTTCCCTACGGGGGCCCTGTCGCGTCGCGCGCCCGCAGGGGCCATCCTCCATGCCCACGCCGCCACGAACAGACCGTCCTTCGTGCCGAAATGTGCGTGCAGCGTCTGGACGGTGACCCCCGCCTCGCCCGCGACGTCGGCCAGACGCACGTCCTCGTAGGACGAGCTGGAGAAGTGCCGCCACGCGGTCGCGAGGATCCGCTCGCGTGTAGCCGTCGCCGACTCGGCCCGCGCGACCATCCGGTACATCCGCTTCGGGGTGGTGTCCGCCGCCATTTCGATTGATGCAGCATAAAGCTAATGTCAAGCGCGGCAAACCAAATGCCCGTCGTGCACGCGGAACTCCTTGATGAAGAACCGTAAGAGCTGCTTGGCCTGCTCGGGACTGCCGGTGTGGAGTGGGCGGCCCCACAGCAGCCGAATCATGAGCGGCCCTGCTGTGTTGGCTAGGGCCCATGCTCGCGAGGGCCCGCTGCTCGCCCTCGGGTAGCCTGATCGCGATGCCACGCGTCGAGCAGTATCGCCGTCGCCCACATACTGGCGTCCCACCCGGGCGCTTTCTAGGATGAGCGATCCTCCTTGGGGGGTTGAGCCGCCGCAGAGCGGTTCCGAGCTCGTCCGCCTGCTATGGCGAGCCGGTCGCGATTCAGCAGGCAAGCAGAGGCAGGTCGTCCAAGCGGTCGCCGACGCGGGTCGCGGGAAGACGCGGGATCAGCTGCGGGCCCTGTTTGCGGACGAGTCGGCTCGCCTGCGTGTGCCGCGCGATCCGATCTGGGTCGAGCGGGCACTGGATGAACTCGAATGGTCGCCCGCCGAGCGCGCGCGGCAGACTGTTCGCGGCTTGCTGATCGCCGGAAAGGGGATCACTCAGATGGTGCGGTCGCACGGGATACCCGAGGCGCCACGTTGGATGCAACCCCCGACGAGTGCCAGCCACCATGTGTGGGCGGAGCGCCGCGAGAAGACGCCGATCGCCATCGACCCCGGCGCCGCCTCGTGGCTTGACCGAGTGCTCTCGAGCGCGCCGGGGCGGATCGAGGACATGCTCGCCCTTGTGGATGTCTGGTTCGACTGGGCCGCGCCACAAGAGGAACGCCCACCGATCGTTGTGTACATCGGCGCACAGAAAGTGGGGGTGCTCGACCAACTGGCGACCGAGCGGTTTATCACTGTCATGGAGTCGGCGAGCGAGCGCAATACGAAGCCGCGCACCAGCGCGACACTGGCGAAGGCGGCACATCTGATGCCTCCGTACCTGCTCGTCGTGGAGATACCGGTGCCGGATGGGTCGTAGGCCTCCAGCGAGGTCCGCCGATCAAGCATCGGTGGCGGTTTGTTGCCGACCGGAAAAATGGAGCTAGTCGGGCTCGAACCGACGACCTCTACCGTGCCACGGTAGCGCTCTCCCAGCTGAGCTATAGCCCCGAGATCCTGGCTCGCAAGTCTAGCTGCCTGCTGCGCAAGGTGTGGGCGGCGCATCGCTTCGCAGCGTCCGGATCACCGCCTCGAGCTCGTAATCCCTGGCCCATCTGACGCCGAGGGCCTGGTTGTTCTTTGTCGACTCGAGACGGAGGGAGACGCCACGCATCCCGGACACCTCGGCGACAGGAAGCAGGAAGCTCCGGTTCAGCTCGGATGAGTAAACGGCGACTGCGTCGATCTCCGAAGATGAGTAGCTCGTGTAGACGTAGCCATTCGGGGTATGGCGGCAAGTCTGGAGGTGGATAGCTAGTACGCCGCCAAGGTGGCGGGCGAGCTTGCATTGCACGCGCAGCAATGTCGGCTCGAGGTCGATGATCAGGTCGTAGCGACGCCCCTCGCACAGCGGCCGGAGCACCGTGAGCCCCAGCTGGATGACCGCGGCAGTAATCGCCGCCTCGGCGGCTGCTCCCTTCTGGCTGGGTGTGAGCTCGGCCACACCTCCAAAGCTACGGGCCGCCTGGGACACAATTGCAGCGCCTTGTCTGCGCTGCCGCTGCGCCCGGCGTCTACGTGACTCGGCCCGAAAACCCTGCGCGCAGCTCCAGCTCACTCCGGCGGAATGAACTCGGGCACGTCGAGATCGTCGTCAGGATCATCGCCGCCACCCGACCGGCGCGCACCGGCTTCCGGGCCACCTGACGACCCGCCCGGACTCGCCTGATCCAGTCGCGCCGTGAGGCCGCCGTGCGCGAGGCGCACATCGCGCAGCAGGCGCTCGGCGTTGTTGCGCAGCGAGACCGACAGCTCGCGCAGGTTGCGCGACAGCTCGGTGCCCTCGCGCAGGACCTCGCGCGCGACGACATGCGACTCGCCGACGATC
>DATHGU010000304.1:0-6646 GCA_035317495.1 Solirubrobacteraceae bacterium | reverse complement strand
GCGCAGGGCTGGATCAACGGCCCGAAGACCGGCCTGTACGACTACGGCCCCCCGCCGGGCGCGGCGCTGCCGCTGAGCCGCTTTGCCTTCAGCGGCAGGTGGCAGATCGCCGGGCAGCCGGCCACCGCAGTCTCAGGAGCGCGAATCGACGTGCAGTTCCAGGCCAAGCGCGTCTACCTGGTCCTCAGCTCGGCCGACGGTCGGCCGCGTCCGGTGCGGGTGCTGCTCGACGGTCGCCCGATCTCCGCCGGGCAGGCCGGCGCCGACGTGCATGGTGGCGTGGTCACGATCCGCCGTGAGCGCCTATACACGCTCGTCTCGCTGCCCCACGACGAACGCCACCAGCTGGGCCTGCGCTTCGCCCCGGGCGTCAGCGGCTTCGCGTTTACGTTCGGGTAGCAGCGAGACGCAGGTGTCGTCCCCGCAACTTGCGAAGAATGGCGTCGCCAAACTCTTGTCGAGGACGCTTGACGCGACCGCTGGACGCTATAGCCTGTCAGCGTCTTTGACCGCTAGCGGGAGGTACGAATCAAATGAAGCGCGGGGGGCAGGTTCTGTTTGCCATGGCAATCGCCGGGATGATGATCGCGGCGATCGCCGTACCAAGCGGCGCGAGCGCGCCGCGAGCGCACGCGAGCGCATGCGTGAAGGCGACCAACATCGAGGCGATCGTCGATGACTCTGGCTCGATGGCGGGCACCGACCCCAGCACGCTCCGCGTCAAGGGCCTCAAGCTGCTGATCAACACGCTGAGCCCCGGCACGTTCCTCGGCGCGGTCGAGTTCGG
Organism: Solirubrobacteraceae bacterium; assembly: GCA_035317495.1. GTDB lineage: Bacteria > Actinomycetota > Thermoleophilia > Solirubrobacterales > Solirubrobacteraceae > Palsa-744. Next base: position 5,859 of record DATHGU010000304.1, on the reverse strand, counting down.
CGGCAGCTTCTTCAGCGGCTCTACGCCCTCCGCCGACACGGTCTTCAAGCCCGAGGCGGTGGGACCCAACGCCGCCACCATGGGAGCGGCGCTCGACGCCAAGATCATGGCCGACAACGGCGGCACCGACTACAACGCCGCGTTCGCGCAGTCAGACGCGGACAACCCCAACGCGCAGGCGCGGATCTTCCTCACCGACGGCGGTCACAACGTCGGGACCTACAACAACGGGCACTTGACGCACAAGGTACCGACGTACGTGATCGGCTTCAGCTCCGGGGTCGCCGACACGGAAGCCCAGCTGCGCCTGAGAACGATCGCCAGCGACACCGGCGGGCAGCTCTACGCGCTGACCGACTCCAGCCAGTTGCAGTCGGTGATGAACGGCATCGGCGCGGCGCTCACCTGCGTGACGCCCCCGCAGACCTTCACAGACCAGCTGAAGCAGGGCGCGAGCAAGACCCACAGCGTCTCCATCGGCGGGAGCACGAAGTCCCTACAGATCGCGCTCACATGGGCGAGCCCGCTGGATAAATTCACGATCTCGAACCTGAAGATCGTCAGGAACGGCCGCACGATCGCGCAGGCCGCCCGTCGCAAAGTGAAAAGGCTCACGGTCAAAACGACTGCGAGCCCGACTTTCACCGTGCTGAAGGTCGCCGGACTCACGAGGGGGAAGCTGACCTTCAGGGTCAAAGCGACGGCGATCGGCTCTGGTCAGCCGCAGGTGACGCTGACCACGCAGGTCGGCCAGGGTGGGGCGAAATAGCAGGGCGCGTCTCGCTCGCACCGAGCCGCATGCAGGAAGGCGCTCCGCCCGCGAGCGCCGACCTGCGACGCGCATAGGGCGCCTACAATGGCCCCATGGAGAGTTCGACCCCGGAGACCGGCGCCCGCAGCTGGCTGCGCTGCTACCGCTGCTGGTCGCAGGATCTGGAGGTTCAGGTCCATTACGAGGGGATCCACAAGATCGACCCCGACACGGGCGAGCGGGCCGAAGTGATCGACGAGCTGCAGGAGGCCGTCGTGCAGTGCTTGGACTGCATGCACGACCAGCCGCACCTCGGCTTCAGCAACAGCCGCGTGGAGCCGATCGAGGATCGCTGGGAACGGATGATCGCGGGCACCCCGTGGGTCGCCTCGTGCACCGTGTCGGTCGACGCGGATGAGGTCGAGAGCTGCTCGGGCCCGGAGGCCGGCGACGCGCTCTCCTACGCCGCCTTCGGCGACCACGGCGTGCGCGAGTTCTTCACGCACGTGCGCTTTCACAAGCACGAGGACGACGCGCGCATCATCGTGCACCTGCTCGTCGAGCTCTACGCGCGCTCGCTGGAGGAGGCCACCGAGGTGCTCGAGTCCTCCGCGCGCGGGTCGCTGACGATCACCTCGCTCGCCGAGGAGTCACGCCCGCCGGCCGCCGCCGGCGAGACCCACGGGCACGATTAGTCCGGCCGTCCCAGCAACGTAGCTCGAGGGCGACTAACGAGCCCGCCGAACCGCGAATGCGGCCAGATCCGACGGTGCTCCCTTCGCGCTGAATCTCCGCGGCGCCGAGGCCACGGCGCGCGAGTCGAGCGCCTGCAGGGTGCGCTCGGAGAGCAGGATCTCGTCGGGCCCGGCAGCCTCGGCGAGACGCGCGGCGATGTTGACGTCGACGCCGAAATAGTCACCGCCGATCTTGCGCGGACGACCCAGGTGGACTCCCGTCCGAAGCCTCGGGCGATAGCCGTCCACCTCGATCGAAGCCGCGCGCTCGCAAACGTCGAACGCCGCCTCGGTGGCGCTCCGAGCATCACGAAAGGCGGCCATCAACCCGTCGCCGAGCCGCTTGACGAGCTCTCCCCTGCGTTCGACGATCGGCGGCTCGATCGCCTCGCTGACCTCGCTCAACAGCCTGATCGCCGACTCGTCTCCGGACTGCAGAGCCCAGTCTGAGAAGCCCACCAGGTCCGTGAAGAGGACCGCGACGTCGACTTCTCCGCGTCCTCGCCCCTGCGACTCGGAGAGTCTCTGCCAGCCCTGTAGCGCAGCCATCCCCAGCTCTCCCAGGAGGCCCGACTCGTCGGTTCTGAGCGCTGCCAACTGACGGACAGCCAGGTCGCTTGGACGACCATGGGCGGTCGACAGCCGGTCGATCTCCTGATCGCCCATCGCCCACTCGCGCGCCCGCCGCGCAGTTCCGACCAGTCGCGGATGGCGATTGAGCTGGCGGGTGGCCGTGGCGACTCGCTTGCGGCGCTGCACCTGATCGGCCAGCCGCGACTAGCCGAGGCGTTCGGCGAGCGCCTGCATCTGTGCGCCCAGCTCCTGCGGCAGGCGGTCGAATTTCGCGAGGTGCTCGCGAAACTGCGGCAGCTGGGCCTTCCACTCCTCCACGTCGACGCGCAGCAGCTCCGACATGTCGGCGTCGGAGACCTCCAGGCCGCGCGTGTCGATGCCATCCTCGCCGACCGGCGGGATCAGCCCGATCGGGGTCTCGCTCGCGGCGCCGTGTCCCGCGCAGCGGGCGAACACCCAGGAGAGCACGCGCGAGTTCTCGCCGAAGCCCGGCCACAGGAAGCGGCCGTTCTCGTCCTTGCGGAACCAGTTGACGTAGAAGATCTTCGGCAGCTTCGCGCCCTCGCGGGCGCCGATCTGGAGCCAGTGGGCGAAGTAGTCGGCCATGTTGTAGCCGCAGAAGGGCAGCATCGCGAAGGGGTCGAAGCGCAGTTCGCCGACGGTCCCGGCCGCCGCGGCCGTCTTCTCCGAGCTCATCACAGCACCGAGGAACACGCCGTGCTGCCAATCGAGCGCCTCCGTCACGAGCGGCACAACCGTCGAGCGCCGGCCCCCGAACAGCATCGCGTCGATCGGGACGCCTTTGGGGTCCTGCCACTCGGGCGCGATCGCCGGGTCCTGCGCAGCGGGCGTCGTGAAGCGCGCGTTCGGATGCGCCGCCGGCGCATCGGAGGCGGGCGTCCAGTCGTTGCCGTGCCAGTCGATCAGGTGCGCGGGCTTGTCCTTCGTCATGCCCTCCCACCAGATGTCGCCATCGTCGGTTTTCGCGCAGTTGGTGAAGATCGAGTTGCGCTCGATCGTGTGCATCGCGTTGGGGTTCGTCCGCTCGCCGGTCCCGGGCGCGACGCCGAAGAAGCCCGCCTCGGGGTTGATTGCGTACAGGCGACCGTCCTCGCCGAACTTCATCCACGCGATGTCGTCGCCGATCGTTTCGACGCTCCAGCCCTCGAGCGTCGGGATCAGCATCGCCAGGTTCGTCTTGCCGCAGGCGCTGGGGAAGGCGCCGGTGATGTACTTGACCCCGCCCTGCGGCGACGTGAGCTTGAGGATCAGCATGTGCTCGGCCATCCAGCCCTCGTCGCGAGCCATCACCGAGGCGATGCGCAGCGCGAAGCACTTCTTGCCGAGCAGGGCGTTGCCGCCGTAGCCCGAGCCGAACGACCAGATCTCCCGCGTCTCGGGGAAGTGGACGATGTACTTGTTCTCGGCGTTGCACGGCCACGGGACGTCTTCCACGCCTTCGCCGAGCGGCATGCCAACGGAGTGCAGGCAGGGGACGAACTCGCCTTCGCTGCCCAGCGCGTCGAGCGCGCCCTGGCCCATGCGGGTCATGATGCGCATGCTGACGGTCACGTAGATGGAGTCGGTCAGCTGCACGCCCACATGGCTCTTGTCCGAGCCGAGGGGACCCATCGAGAAGGGCACGACGTACATCGTGCGCCCCCGCATCGACCCGGCGAACAGCTCCCGCAGCGCTTCGCGCATGTCGTCCGGATCTCGCCAGTTGTTCGTCGGCCCGGCCTCCTCCTCGGTCGCGGAGCAGATGAACGTGCGGTCCTCGACCCGCGCGACATCATCGGGATCGGACAGCGCCAGGTAGGAGTGCGGCCGCTTGGCCTCGGAGAGCCGCTCGAAGGTGCCCGCGTCGACGAGCGCCCGGCACAGGCTGTCGTACTCCTCGGCGGACCCGTCGCACCAGTGGATGTCATCCGGTTCGGTCAGCGACGCGATCTCACCGACCCATGCCAGCAGGCGCTCGTTCGTCGTGGGGGCGGAAGCGGTCGTGTTCATGGGTCAAGCAACTCCTCGATCGCGGTCATGATCGGCGCCCGGGCACGATCTCATCGGCCGGCGCGGCCCACGGGCCCCTCTGGCCCAGGGAAGTAAAAAACGCCCATCGGGGCGGTCCGCAGAGCGTATCGCACGCCTACTCGACGTTGCCCTCGGCCTCGCCGGCGCCGGGGGTCTTGCGCGGAACGAGCACCAATCGCTTGAACTCGGCGACGAGCACGCCGTCCTGGTTGAGGACGCGCGTGTGCACCTTGACGGTGCCGCGATCTGGCTTGGACTTGGACTCCTTCTTCTCCAGTACCTCGGACTCGCAGAACAGCGTGTCGCCGTGGAACACCGGCGCGGGGTGCTTGAGCTCTTCTGTGGCCAGGTTGGCGATCGCCTTGCCGCTGACGTCGCTGACGGACATGCCCAGCGCGAGCGAGTACACGAGCGGCCCGACGACGACGTTGCGGCCCTGCTGGGATTTGCTCGCGTAGACGTCGTTGAGGTGCAGCGGGTGGTGGTTCATCGTGATCAGGCAGAACAGGTGGTCGTCGGACTCGGTGACGGTCTTCGCCGGCCAGTGCTTGTAGACGGCGCCGACGTCGAACTCCTCCAGGTAGCGGCCGTAGGGATGGGCGCCGCTCGCCTCGCGGGCGGCCTGATCGATCTCGACGGGACGTGTCTCGCTCATTGGTCTGTAGAAGCCTCCTGTTGACGGGGCCTGCGGTGCAGCACTCTAGTGCCCTCCTGCGCTCGGGACCTGCGGCCAGGTCCGCGCGGCTACAGCGGACAGGCGATCAGCTGGCTCTGAGGTAGGCAGGCTATGGCGGTTCCGGCGCCCGGCGCAACCGCCAGCGGGCACGGTACGCGGGGGCACGGGCACGGCGGGCACGGGGGTGGTGGCGGTGGTGGTGGCGGTGGTGGTGGTGACGCGCACATCGCATTTGGCGGGCAGCATCCCGAGACGATGGCCTGGCCCGCTTCGCAGCTCGAGCTCGCGCCCAGCGTTACGGCCTGCCTGAACGCCGGCGAATACGGACGGGCGCAGACCGCGTCATAGGCCTGCGCGACCGCGGCTGCGGGGCCGAACCCGCCAAGCGCGGCGCCCCGGCTGAGCACTGCACGCAGGTCGGCTGCGGTGAGCGAGGGGCCGCGGATCGGCAGGTCGCAGAGTGCCGGCGTGAGGCCCGGTGCGGGGCGGGTGAAGAGATTGGCGAGGACCAACAGCCGCGGAGCGCCGAGGCGCCGGGCGGCCGTAACCCGCAGGCCGACCCGCGCAATGTCGGGCGCGAGGGAGCCGTGCGGTCGCCTGTTGACGAGCAGCACGAGGACGCGCGGGCGCCGGCGCACGTTGAAGCGCGTCACGGCGCCGACGAGGTAGTTAAGCCCGGTCGTGCCTCGCAGCGCGATCTGCGGCGCGCTCCTGTAGCGGCGCGGACCGCCCGCGTTCGCGATGCGCGCCGGCGCGCCGAAGCTGATCTCGGCGAGCGACAGGTCGAACTGGGCGGGCGCCGCGACGTACTCCGTGAAGACGCGTGCGCCGGCGGCGCCCGTCGTGTGCGGTGCCGCCGATGCCGCCCCTGCGCACGCGCCGATCGTGACCGCCGAAGCCAGCAACGCCGACGTGAAGCGAAGCTTCATACCTGGTTCGTAGCACCGCGAGGCGCCGCCCACAAGCGCGGAGCGGCCCGCCGGCGATACGGTTCAGGGTCCAGACGACACAGGAGAACAGACTTGCGCAACCCCCGCGACTTCTTCAAGCCCCTCGCCATCGACGCCCCCGAGCCGGCGCGCGAGATGCCATTC
>DATHGU010000303.1:0-2468 GCA_035317495.1 Solirubrobacteraceae bacterium | reverse complement strand
ACCAACCGGTGAAGATGCAGATGACAGCCAGCCGGCTCAGCGCTTCAAAGGCAACCCGATCGCAACCAGCCGTGGCTGTCAGCGTCTGCCACGCCCGCTCCCGAAATGGTGCGCCCCCGGCGCGGTCGCACGCAGGCGCGTCACCTCGTCGCCCACGGCCACCGGCAGTTCCTCGAACGTCTGCGAGCTTCCGACCGGCTGGAGCGCGGTCGGCAGCACGCGCCGGGAAGGGGTGCCGAGCGGCATCAGGCGCTCGACGATCACGTTGATGTTGCGCTCGCGGCGCTCGAGCTTGCCGTAGGCCTCGAGCAGCGGCTCGGTGCGCGCGAGCAGGCGGTGCTTCTCGTAGACGTCGCTGAAGAGCACGAGGTTGACGAGGCCGTGCTCGTCCTCGAGCAGCAGGAAGACGACGCCCTTGGCCGAGGCAGGGCGCTGGCGCGCGACTGTCAGTCCGGCGATGCTGACGGGCGTGCCGCTCTCGATGTGCTCGAGCGCGGCCGTCGTGACGAAGCGCCGTGCCGTGAGGCCGGCGCGCAACTGCGCGAGCGGATGGTCGCGCACCGACAGGCCGGTCGTCTCGTAGTCGGCCACGAGCTCGTCCCAGGCGCCAGGCAGTGGCAGCGAGGGCGTGACGCCGAGCTCGAGGTCGAGCGCCAGCTGCCTCCCGCCGCGTGTCGACTCCGGCCGGGCGATCAGGCCGGCCCGCCAGAGCTGCTGGCGGCGCGGCCCGAAGCCGTCGCAGGCGCCGGCGGCGATGATCCGCTCGCACTCGGGGAGCGACAGGCCGGCCCGGCGCACGAGGTCGGCCACGTCGCTGTACGGGCCGCCCTGCTCGCGCGCCTCTACGAGGCTGAGCGCCGCCGGCTCACCGAGGCCGCGTACATAGCCGAGGCCGATGCGCACAGCAGCGTCGGGCTCGATGCTGCAGGGAGCGAGCGAGGCGTTGACGTCTGTGCCGCGCACCTCGACCCCGCGGCGCTGCGCGTCGCGCACCAGCGAGGCCGGCGGGTAGAAGCCCATCGGCTGCTCGTTGAGGAGCGCGCACAGGAACTCGGCGGGGTAGTGGCGGCGGAGCCAGGCGCTCTGGTAGGCGAGCAGGCCGAACGCCGCCGCGTGCGCCTTGGGGAACCCGAACTCCGAGAACGCCACGATCTTCTCGAACACGCGCCGCGCAACCGGCTCCTCGACGCCGCGGCCGCGGGCGCCGTCGCGGAATGCGTGCCAGTGCGCGACCATCGCCTCGCGCGAGCGCCGCCGGCTCATCGCGCGGCGCAGGCTCTCCGCCTGGCCCTGCGAGAAGCCCGCGAGCGCGACGGCCACGTCGAGCACCTGATCCTGGTAGACGATCACGCCCAGCGTGTCGGCGAGCGCCTCGGCCAGCAGCGGATGGTCGTGAGGCACGGGATAGTCGGGATTCGCCCTGACCGCCTCGCGGCGCTGGAGGTAGGGATGCACGGCGCCGCCCTGGATCGGCCCCGGCCGCACGAGCGCGACCTCGACCGTCAGGTCCTCGAGGTTCTCGGGCCGCGTGCGCAGCAGCATCTGCATCTGGGCGCGTGACTCGATCTGGAAGACCCCGACGGTGTCGGCGGCCTGGATCTCGGCATACGTGCCGGGATCGTCGAGCGGCGCGCGCGAGAGGTCGATCGTCTCGCCGCGCGCCCGCGCGATCAGGTCGATGCAGCCCTCGACGGCGCTCAGCATGCCCAGGCCGAGCAGGTCGATCTTGAGGAAGCCCGCGTCGGCGCACGAGTCCTTGTCCCACTGACAGAGCTGGCGGCCCTCCATGGCGGCGGGCACGAGCGGCACGAGCTCGGCTAGCGGGCCGGTCGAGACGATCATCCCCCCGGGATGCTGCGAGAGATGGCGCGGCAGGCCGGCGATCTCGCCGCAGAGGTGCGCGAGCGCCCGGAAGCGGCGGTCGTGGGAGCGCTCGCGCACGCCTTCGGTCTGCGCAAGCTCCTCGCCCACGCGCTCGGCGCGATAGCCGTCGGAGCCCCGCGCCAGGCGGTCGAGGTCGGGCGGCGGCAGTCCCAGCGCCTTGCCGAGCTCGCGGCTGGCGCTGCGCGAGCGGTAGGTCGAGAACGCCGCGATCAGCGCGCTGCGCTCGCGGCCGAAGCGGTCGTGCACCGCCAGGATCAGCTTCTCCCGGATGTCGCGCGGGAAGTCGAGGTCGATGTCGGGCACCGAGGCCAGCTCGCGGTTGAGGAAGCGGCCGAGCGAGAGGCGGGCCGCGACCGGATCGACGTGCGAGAGGCCGGTGAGGTAGCAGACGATCGAGCCGACCGACGAGCCCCGCCCGCGCCCCGGCGGCAGTGCCATGCGCGCCGAGTGCGGCCCGCGCACCGCGATTGCGATCTCGCGCGCGAGCTCGAGGATCTCGCGATGCAGCAGGAAGAAGCCGGCCAGCCGATGATGGGCGATCAGCTCGAGCTCCTGCGCGAGACGCGAGGCGGCCGCCGCATGCT
>DATHGU010000302.1:0-5380 GCA_035317495.1 Solirubrobacteraceae bacterium | reverse complement strand
CTTGATGTTCAGCTTGCGCGTCAGCTCGTCGGTGATGTTCATAGCTTCGATGCGCTCCTGCACGGCCTCGTTGAGGCCCATCGAGCTCGTGATGCCGAGCTTGCACGAGTCGGTGCCCGGGCACGACACGATGTCGTTGATTTCGCGCGAGCCCGCTTCGCCGAGGCCCAGCGGCGACAGCGCCTGCCACACGTCGTAGACGCACTCCTCGCGCACCCAGCGCAGCACGAGGTTCTGTTGCACCGTGCTGCGCGCGTAGCCGCCCGCGAAGTCGCGCATGATCTGCGCCAGGCCGCGGAACTGCTCCGGCGTGAGGTCGCCGCGCGTGACCTTCACCTCGACGGTCACGAAGCCCTCCTGCTTCTGCTCGCGCACGTTGGCCGCGCGGACGCGCTCGAACTCGGAGGCGTCGCCGTTGGGGCTGCCGTAGCTCTGCGGCGCCGCCGGCGCGCTCTCGCGCTCGTCGTCGTCGAACAGGCGGTGCTCGATCGAGAAGTCGCGTTCTGAGACCCACTCGCCCTGCATCTCCTCCTCGGCCTGCTTGCGCAGCTCCTCGATGCCGTACTTGTCGACGAACACCTTGATTCGCGCGCGGGCGCGGTTGACGCGCAGCCACTCCTGACGGTCGAAGATGCGCATGACCGCCTCGGTCACCTTCAGGTATTCGCCGTTGTCCAGCTCGAGGAACTCGTACAGCACCTGCGCCTTGCGCGGCATGATCGAGGTGCCGCCGCCGACGAGCATCTCGACCCCGCGCACCTCGCCGCGGCCCTCGATCTCGCGCACGCGAGCGCGGAACGCGACGTCGTGGATACCGCTGATCGCACGGTCGCGCGGGCCGCCGTCGAAGGACGTCTTGACCTTGCGCGGCATCGCCTGCGTCGTCGGGTGGCGCACGAAGTAGCGCACGTAGGCGCCCACGTAGGGCGTCAGGTCGAACAGCTCGTCCTTCGCCACCCCCGCCCACGGGTCGCCGGTGACGTTGCGCATCGTGTTGCCGCAGCCCTCGCGGCTGGAGAGCCCCGTCTCGCCGATCTCGCGGATCAGCTTCTCGGCGTCCATCAGCGGGATGTGGTGCATCTGGATGTTCTGGCGCGTCGTGATGTGGCCCTTCTTCAGCGGCACGTACTTCTCGACCACGTCGGCGAACGACTCCATCTGCTCCGGCGTGACCCCGCCGAAGGGCAGCTTCACGCGGATCATCTGCACGTCGGCCTGGCGCTGGCCGTAGACGCCCTGCTTGAGGCGGAACTTGATGAACTCGTCTTCCTCGGTCTCGCCGCTGAGGAATTTGCTCGCCTCGGTCTTGAAGTCGTCGTACTCGCGCTGCAAGATCGGGATCACGTGCCCGGGCACGTTCTGGAGCACCTCTGGGTCCGCGAGCGTGCCGCGCTGCGAGGGGACTGAAACTGGCTCCATTACAGAAACCTCCTGGTCCGGGCGTGTGGCCCGGGGTGCGTTCGACGTTGTACTGCCGGCGAGAGAACTATTGAGGCTAAAGCCTAGCGGCTTTCAGGTGTTTATCCAGGGATCGAACAGATCGGCCTGGCACTCTCGCTCGACCCCTTCGAGGATAGCCGCGCGCTGCCAAGCGCCTGGACCCTCCGCGGCGGGTGCCGGCGGTGGTGCGGTGGAGCGCATGAAACGCTCCAGCGCGGCGACGATCGCCGCGGCCTCCTCCGCGGAGGCCGAGGTGCGGGCCGATCGGCGATTCCGTAGATCGGCGATCGGTAGCCCCAGTCGGGTGCGTGTGGCGGGCATCTGCACATTGTGCCGCACGGGGTCGCGCACGAAGCCAGCGAGGCTCGGCCGCCGCCGTCTGCGCCACCGGGTAGACAACTGTTCGGAACACCAGTACACTGGCCCGGCGATGCTCTCGTCGATTCCCCGCGTCTCGGTACCCGACCACGTCTTCGCGCAGCTGCGCGAGGCGATCCTCACGGGGCGCTACACGCCCGGCGAGCGGCTGCCTTCGCAGCGCGCCCTCGCGGCAGACCTGCAGGTGAACATGGCTTCGGTGCGCGAGGCCGTGGGGCGGCTCGAGCAACTGCGTCTCGTCGAGGTACGCCACGGCGAGGCGACGCGCGTGCTGGACTGGCGGCGCTCGGGCGGGCTCGAGGCGCTCGTGCTGCGGGGCAGTGCCGATGAGGCACTCCTGCGGGATCTCTTCGAGGCTCGCCGGCTGCTGCTCGTCGAGGCCGCGCGGCTCGCCGCCGAGCGTCGCACCGACGAGCAGGCGGCGTCGCTGCTCGAGCTCGCGGACGCCGTCCCGATCGCGCCCGACGATCACTCGGCGCTGCTCGCCGACTGGTCGTTCATGGCCACGCTCGTCGAGGCGGCCGGCAACCTCGTCTTCCAGCTCGTGATGAACTCCGTGCGCGAGCTCTACGTGCCGCAGGCCGATGCGTTCGCGGCGCTCGTGTCGCATCGAGCCGAGCTCGGCGATCTCTATGGTCGCGCCGCGGCCGCCGTGAACGCCCGCGACGCCGTCGCCGCGGTGGCGGCGGTCGACGAGCTCGCCGCCGGCCAGGGAAACTGGATGATCGGGTGAGCGCAGGCCTGGAGAGCATGATCTCCGCCGCGCCTTGGCCGCAGCGGACAGCACTGCGCGTACTGCTGGCGCTCGACCGCCGGCCGCGCGGCGCGATGCTGCTGGCAAGCGTGCCGCTGGCCGAGCAGGCGGCATCCTCGATGCTGGCGCTCGGTCGCTACGACGATCCCGACGTAGGTCGCGCGCTTGGCTGGGATGCGCGCGCTGTCGTGGCTCGCGGACGCGCGCTGCGCCGCGCCGAGGGGCGCCCATGAGGAGCCTCGACGCCGACGTCTGCGTGGTCGGGGCGGGAGCCGGCGGAGCCGTGGTGGCGGCCGAGCTCGCCGAGGGCGGGGCGCGCGTCGTGCTCCTGGAGCAGGGGGCGTATCACGATCCGGACGGCTTCACCGCCAGCCCACCGGAGATGCTCGCCCACCTGTACCGCGACGGGGGGCAGTCCGTCACGCTGGGAGCCCCGCCGATCGCGCTTCCGCTCGGTCGCGGGATCGGCGGCACGACGCTCGTCAATTCGGGCACTTGCTTCCGGACGCCGCCCCGCGTGCTCGAACGCTGGGCACGCGAGTTCGGGCTGCAGCTCGACGAGGCGAGCCTGCGGCCATGCTTCGAGCGTGTCGAGCGTGCGCTGTCGGTGAGGGAGGTCACGCCCGAGCTGGCCGGCGAGAACGCGGCGGTGGCCCGCCGCGGAGCGGAGCGGCTGGGCTGGTCGCACGGGTATCTGAAGCGCAATGCGCGTGGCTGCGTCGGCTCGGGCGTATGCGCGTTCGGCTGCCCGACCTCCGCCAAGCAGCACACGGGCATCACCTATATCCCGCGCGCCGCCGCGGCGTCGGCGGAGATCGTGACGGGCGCCGACGTGCACAACGTGCTGGTGGAGCGCGGCTCGGCGCGCGGCGTCCGAGCGAGGCTCGCCGGTGGCGACGCGCTGGAGGTGCGCGCCCGCGACGTCGTGCTGGCCTGCGGCACGATCCACACGCCGCTGCTGCTCGAGCGCAGCGGATTGCGCGACTCCTCCGGTCAGCGCGGACGCAACCTCGCGCTGCACCCGGCGACGGCCGGCTTCGCGCTGATGGACGAGACCGTCGACATGGCGCGCGGCGTGCCGCAGAGCTTCTACATCGACGAGTTCGCCGACGAGGGCGTCATGCTCGAGGGCGTCGCCGGTCCACCGGCCTATGCCGCGATGGCGCTGCCGCTGACCGGCGAGCGCCACGCCCGGGCGATGGCCCGCTATCGCCGGCTCGCGCAGTTCGGGCTGATGGTCAGCGACGCCTCGCGCGGCCGCGTGCGCAGCATCGCCGGACGTCCGATCATCCGCTACGACCTATGCCCCGAGGACATGTCGCGCTTCCGGATCGGGCTGGCGCGGATGGAGGAGCTGTTCCGCGCCGCGGGCGCGCGCGAGGTGTACCTGCCGCTGCCCGAAGGCGCGCGTCCGCACAGCGCCCGTGCCCGCGACCTCAAACTGATGGCCTTCCATCCCCTCGGCACGGCGCGCGCCGACGCGCGCGCCACGCACGGCGTGACCGACGGCGATCTCGCCGTCCACGGCGTGCCTGGCCTGCACCTCGCCGACGGGTCCGTCGTTCCCAGCGCGCTCGGGGTGAACCCGCAGATGACGATCATGGCGCTCGCCACCAGGCTCGCGTTCAGTCTGCTCGGGCAAGCCGTCCCCGCGTCGAACCCGTCGCCCGCACCCCCGACCGACCAACGACCCACGAAGGAAAAGGAGATCGCATGTCGTTCCTGATCGACCCGCCGTGGCTGTACGCGACCGGCCACGTCTATGGCCGCCTGATGCCCGAGCGCACTCCCGCAGCCCGCGCAATCCACACAGCGACCGCCGGCGCGTTCCTGGCGACGAGCGTCTCGCTGTACCTGAATCGCCCGTGGACGCGGCCGATCTGGGAGCTGTGCCGCGCCGAGGACGGCCGCGACTGGATGCTCAACTCGGGCGTCTTTCGCATTGATCATCGGCGCGCCGGCTGGCGCGTTCACGCCGCCTCGGCATTGCTCTTCGCCACCTACCCCTGGTGGCTGTGGCTCGGCGAACGCGCCGCCCGGGCGAGCGCGCCGCCGCCCGCTCCGGGCGGACGTGCGTTCTCACCGGCGCTCAACGGCTCATCTTCCACAGCGCCGGCCGGCGCGCCTGCCGCAGCGGCCTGACCGCGCCTCGGGCCTACAGCGGAATGTTGCCGTGCTTGCGCTTGGGCCCCGGTTCGCGCATGCCCTGCAGCGTGTGCAGCGCGACGATCAGCTTGGGGCGCGTCTCGTGGGGGACGATCACGTCGTCGATGTAGCCGCGCTCGGCGGCCGTGTAGGGATTTGCGAAGCGCGCCTTGTAGTCCTCCATCAGCTTGCTGCGGCGCTCCTGCGGCGTCGGGCTGTGAGCGATGTCGCGCCGATAGATGATGTTCACGGCGCCCTCCGGCCCCATCACCGCGACCTCGGAGGTCGGCCAGGCGAAGTTGAAGTCGGCGAGCATGTGCTTGGAGGCCATCACGTCGTACGCGCCACCGTAGGCCTTGCGCGTGATGACCGTCAGCTTCGGCACGGTCGCCTCGGTGAACGCGTAAAGCAGCTTGGCGCCGTGGCGGATGATGCCGCCCCACTCCTGGCTGGTGCCGGGCAGGAAGCCGGGGACGTCGACGAACGTGAGGATCGGGATGTTGAACGCGTCGCACGTGCGCACGAAGCGGGCCGCCTTCGCGACGCGGGCGGCGACCATGTCGAGAGCGATGACGACGGCGGCCAGCTCGTCGGCGTCCGGCTGACCCTTCACTACGTGCAGGTCGGCGCACATAGCGGGATGTTGCCGTGCTTCTTCGGCGG
>DATHGU010000301.1:0-3941 GCA_035317495.1 Solirubrobacteraceae bacterium | reverse complement strand
GCGATCTTCGTCGAGGAGGAGACCGAGGTGCCCGAGGGCGCGGTGTGCGTGTTCTCTGCACACGGTGTCGCCCCGAGCGTCCGCGACGGCGCGCAGGCGCGCGGGCTGCGGACGATCGACGCGACGTGTCCGCTGGTGACGAAGGTCCATCGCGAGGCGGTCCGCTTCGCGCAGGATGGCTATACGGTGGTGCTCGTCGGGCACGACGGCCACGAGGAGGTCGAAGGCACGATGGGCGAGGCGCCCGAGCAGATCGTGCTCGTGCAGAACGAGCAGGACGTCGACGAGCTGCAGATCGACGATCCAGAGCGGGTCGCATACATCACCCAGACGACCCTCGCCGTGGATGAAACGAGCTCGATCCTCGACCGCCTTCGCAAGCGCTTCCCGAAGATCGTCGGTCCGCGCACCGATGACATCTGCTACGCAACGACCAATCGTCAAGCGGCGGTCAAGCAGATGTCGGGGGACTGCGACCTGTTGCTCGTGATCGGCTCGCGCAACTCGTCGAATTCGGTGCGCCTCGTCGAGGTCGCGCGCGACTGCGGCACGGAGTCTCACCTGATCGACACGGCCGACGAGATCCGCGAGGAGTGGCTGCGCGACGCACGCGTCGTGGGCATCTCCTCGGGGGCCAGCGCGCCGGAGAACCTCGTGCAGGACCTCGTCGAGTTATTTCGCGAGCGCGGCGTCACCGACATCTCCGAGTTCCACGTGATTCGCGAGGACGTCCGCTTCATGCTGCCCAAGACGATTCGCGAAGCCGCCAGCGGGCAATCGCGCGCGGACGGCGTGGTCGAGGCACGCTGACACCGAGCTGCAGGCGGGCCCGCATCCGCCCGCCTGCGAAGGTCGCCGAGCACCTTCACGGCCAGCCATGCGCACGCTGATCCTCTCCGACCTGCACCTGGGCAGCGTCTCCCGCTCGGACCTCGTGCGTCGGCCCGAGCTGCGCGCGCCGCTGCTGCGTGCCGCCGAGCATGTCGATCGGGTCGTGCTACTCGGCGATGTGCTCGAGCTGCGTCATGGCCCGCCACGCGAAGCGCTCGCGGTGGCGCGTCCGTTCTTCGAGGATCTCGGGCGCGCGCTCGCGGGGAGGGAGCTCGTGGTCGTCGCCGGCAATCACGATCACGCGATGATCGAGCCGTGGCTCGCGCGTCGCGCCGAACATCCGGCGCCCGACGTGCTCGGCCTCGAGCAGCTGCTAACGCCTGCCGAGGCCTCGCCGATGATCGAGCGGTTCGCCGATTGGGCGGCTCCCGCCACGGTCACGGCAGCCTATCCCGGGATATGGGTGCGCCCGGACGTGTACGCGATGCACGGCCACTACCTCGACTGCCATCTGACGATTCCGACGATCGAGCGTCTGAGCGTTGGGGTGATGAGCCGGCTGCTCGGCCGCCCGCCCCATTCGTTCGGCACGGTCGAGGACTACGAGGCCGTCACGGCGCCGATGTATTCGTGGCGGCACGCGATGGCCAGAGACGCGCGCACGGGCAACGCCCTGAATGGCATCGGGACCGTGCGCGCCTGGCGCGCGCTCGCCGGCAGCGGACGCGACAGGAATCGCAATGGAAGCGCGCCGGGCCGCCGGGACTCGTCGCTCGCCGGCCGCCTGCGAACGCGCGCGATCGTGAGTGGCTTTCCCGTCGCGGTCGCCGCGCTCAATCGCGCGGGGCTCGGGCCGCTGCGGCCGAACGTCTCATCGGGGGAGCTGCGCGGCGCGGGGCTGCGCGCGATGGGCGAGGTCACGGCACGTCTCGGCCTCGACGATGCGTACGTTGTGTTCGGGCACACTCATCGCACCGGGCCGCTGCCCGGCGACGACGAGCGCGAGTGGAACGGACCGCAGTCCCCCGGCGGCGCGCCGGGCGCCCGCCTGGTGAACGCCGGCTGCTGGACCTACGACTCGATCTTCCTCACAACTTCGCCCGGTGAGAGCCCCTATTGGCCGGGTACATGCGTGCTCGTCGAGGATTCCGGCCCGCCAACACTTCAGCGTCTGCTGCTCGATCGCACGCGCGCGCAGCTCAAGCCAGTCCCGGCGTGAAGCACGTCGCCAGGCACTCGACGCCCGCCCCGATCTGCAACTCGAGCATGCCCGCGGTGTGACGCTCGTGCTCGATCAGCGGGTATGCGCCGGGCGCGGCGATTCTCAGCTCGGCGCCGCCCGCAGCCGCTCCTCCGTTGGCGCGGACCGTCCCCGCGCCGTCGAGCACCAGCCACACGCCGCCGGCCTGGTAAGGGCCTGAATATGCACCGGCTTGATCGGCGCTCTGCGCCTGCAGAGACGCGTCGGAGGCATCCTCCGGGCGCAGCGGCGCCAGCGGCTCGCGCTCGACGCCCACCAGCTCCTGGATCGCCAGCTCCGTCTCCGTGTATCCGCCCTCGCCGTGGTGGTAGTCGACCAGCCGTGCGTGGCCGTCGAACAGGTAGCGAGCCGGCCAGCCCTGGTTGCCGTAGTCCTGCCACACCTCGAGCTCGCTGTCGATCAACACCGGATAGCGGACGTCCAAACGCGCGACCGCTTCGCGCACGGCCCGCTCCTCGCGCGAGGGATCGAACCCGGGGCAGTGCACGCCGATCGTCCTCAGCCCAGCCGGTTCGTAGCGCTCGTGCCAGCCCTTCACGTACGGCAGCGTCCGAATCGAGTTCGGCCGGCAGAAATCCCAGAACTCCACCAGCATCGGCCTGTCCCGCTGGATGATGCTCGCCTGCCCGCCCTTCGCGTTGACCCACGGCAGCTTCGTCGGGAACAGCGGTGCGACGATCGTGTCAACGGGTGCCCGCACGTTGGTTCACCCCGCAACTGAGAGGCGGGAGTCGCAAGCCTGCCAAGGACGCAGTGAGCGAAGTGTGCTTTGCACACGAGCGATCGAGGACGCAGGCAGGCGCAGCGAATCGCGACTCTCAGCCGATGCTGCCGACCATCTCCAGCTGAATCAAGCGGTTGAGCTCGACCGCGTACTCCATCGGCAGCTCCTTCGTGACCGGCTCGATGAAGCCGTTGACGATCATCGCGGCGGCCTCGTCCTCGGTGAAGCCGCGCGAGCCCATGTAGAAGAGCTGGTCGTCTGAGATCCGCCCGACGGTCGCCTCGTGGGCGACGGTCACATGCGGGTTCTGGATCTGGATGTCCGGCCACGTGTCCGAGCGAGATTCGCCGTCCATCATCAGACCGTCGCACTGCACGCGCGCTTTCGACCCCGCCGAGTTGTGGCCCATCTTGACGAGGCCCCGGTAGCCCATGATCCCGCCGTCCTTGGAGATCGACTTGGCGAGGATGTTCGAGGTCGTGTTCGGCGCCAGGTGCACGACCTTCGCGCCGGTGTCCTTGTGCACGCCTTTGCCGGCCACACCCACGTTGAGGTGGTCGGCGCGTGCGCCCTCGCCCATCAGGTAGGAGCCGGGGTAGAGCATCACGTACTTGGCGCCCATCGATCCGCCCACCCACTCGACCGTGCCGCCCGCGTCGACCATGGCGCGCTTGGTGTTGAGGTTGTAGACGTCCTTGGACCAATTCTGGACGGTCGTGTAGCGCGCCTTCGCGCCCTCGTGCACGAAGATCTCGACGACCGCGGAGTGCATCGAGTTGACGCTGTACGTCTGCGCGGTGCAGCCCTCGATGTAGTTCACCTCGGCGCCCTCGTCGGCGACAATCAGCGTGTGCTCGAACGTGCCCTCGCCCGCGCCCTCCATCCGGAAGTAAGACTGCAGCGGCAGGTCGCACTTGACGCCCTTGGGGATGTAGCAGAAGGCGCCGCCCGACCACACCGCGCCGTGCAGCGCGGAGAACTTGTTGTCCTGCGGCGGGACGCATTTGGTCATGAAGTATTTCTGTACGAGCTCCGGGTACTCGTTGATCGCCGTGTCCATCGAGCAGAACAGGATCCCGAGCTTGGCGTACTCCTCCTTCAGGCCCTCGTAGACCGGCTCCTGGC
>DATHGU010000300.1:0-4745 GCA_035317495.1 Solirubrobacteraceae bacterium | reverse complement strand
TACCAGCCGGACCTCGCCGTGCTCGACCTGTCGTTCATCTCGCTCTCGAAGGTGCTGGGAGCGGTGCTGGACTGCCTCGCCCCGCGCTACGACGCCCTGGCGCTGGTCAAGCCGCAGTTCGAGGTGGGCCGCGGACGGGGGGGCAAGGGCGGTGGGGTGCGCGACCCGGACCAGCGCCGCGCGGCGCTGATCGGCGTCGGGCAGGCCGCCGTGGAGCTGGGGGCGGCCGTGCTCGGATACCACTCCTCGGGCCTGCCGGGGCCGAAGGGAAACCGCGAGACGTTCGTGTGGCTCGCCAGCCCGGAACAAGCCCTCGCCACGCCTCCGCATCCCGGCGCGGTCCTCCCGGCGCCCGGCCGGGGGGCCGCCTACGAGGCCGAGCTCGACAGGCTGGCGCGCGAGGTCGAGCCGTGAGGGAGTTCACCGTGCTCACGCACGGCCGGCCGGTCGACACCACGGAGGCGCTGCAGCTGCTCGCCAAGCAGGCGGCCGACGCGGGGGTCACGCTGCGCCTGGACGCGGAGGAGACGCGCAAGCACCGTCTGCGGAGTGGTCCGGGGCTCGAGCTGGACGCCCCGCTGAAGGACGACGTCGAGCTGTGCCTCGTGCTCGGAGGCGACGGCACGATCCTGCGCGCGCTGCAGCTCTACGCGGGCACCGACGTGCCGGTGTTCGCGATCAACTTCGGCGCGATCGGCTTTCTCGCGACCGTCGAGCCCGGCGAGATGGCGGAGGGCATGCGGCGCGCAATGGAAGGCGACTTCGAGCTGCTGCGCCTGCCGGCGATCGTGCTCGCACCGCCCGGCGAGCGCCCGCCCGCAGGAGCGCTTGGAGAGGCTCCGGGGCGGGCATCCGCAGCACAGGCGGCGGTCAACGACATCGCGATCCACCGCAAGGTGGGCGAGCGCGTCGCCGAGCTGGCATACGAGATCGAGGGCGAGGTCGTGGGGAGCGTGCGCTGCGACGGGCTGGTCGTCGCAACGCCGGCGGGCTCGACGGGCTACAACCTGGCGAACGGCGGACCGGTCATGGCGTGGGGGGTGGAAGGGTTCGTCGTGTCGTTCATCGCCCCCCACTCGCTCACCGCGCGTGCGCTCGTCGTCGCCCCGGGGGACCGGCTCACAGTCCACAACCGCTCGCTGCAGGCGCTCGACATCGCCGTCGACGGGCGTCCGGGCGGCGAGATCGCCGCGGGCGGGACGATCGATGCGCAGTTCGTCAACGACATAGGGACCATCGCGCAGCTGCCCGGCTCGTCCTTCTACCGCCGGCTGCGCGATAAGTTCGGCCGCCTGGCGAGCTGAGCGCCAGCGCCGGGCGAGCCCGAGGCGTGTGGCGGGCCTGCGCCCGCGCGCGGGTGCCCGGCTCAGCCGTCGAGGTGCTCGGCCAGCCCGTCGCGGTGCATCGAGCTGATGAACTCGTCGAGCTGCCCGCGCGTAAAGCGCCGCTGGCCGCCCGGCGTCCGGTAGCAGCTGATGTGCCCGGCGTCCGTCCAACGGCGGATCGTCGCGAGCGAGACCCCGAGATAGCGGGCCGCCTGAGAGCTCGTGAAGTCGAGGTGCCGGCGGTTGGTGGGGATTGTGGCGCTGGGCGTCATTGATGTCCCTATCGGTTGCGGGTGGCTTGTGGGACGGTCCGCGGGGATCGTCCCCCGGCTGCGTCCATTGCATACTTCGGCATACTTCGGCAGCTAAGTGCAGAAGTTGAGCGCCGAGCAGCTTTGTGGACGTTTGGTCGAGTCGAGGCGGGAACGCCGACGTGCGGCCTCGTCACCTCCGCAGAGATTCCTGCTCCACGCGGCTTTGGAGGCATTGTGGTCGCCGGCCGACGGCGGCTGCCAGATCCTGCAATCCCCCCACTGGGACTGGCAATTCGGCGCGGCGAGCCGCAGGGAAGGCGGGCCGTGCAAGTGTCCATGCACAAACGCGGCGCAAACTGGACATTTCGTCAGATCCCGGTACTATGCTAGGCGAACCTCATCAAACGTAGCGGCTGTCCTGTGGATGGAGACAGACGGGTTGCCGCCTCGCAACAGGCCTACGCGGGCCCAGGCGAAGGAGACAAATCAATGCGTTGGAACCACTAAAGCTGTTCCTTGGGTCGCTAAGCGACCGATGTGGGGGCGTCGTGTCGAGCCAGTAGTGGGCTGTGATGCGGCGCCTTTGCGCGTTAGGGGCCGTCTTCATACTCCCCGCGGCACGCCTCGGCGCGACTGGACTACGTCGGGTCAGCCGCGGTCGCGGCGTGTCGAACGCCTCAACCGACCGATGGCTGGGCAAACTTTTGTGCGCGCCGACCGAACGCGAGCTCCGCCTCGAAGTCAGCGTCGTCTCCGCCGGCCGACGTGACGGGGCCGTCGCGCTCCAGCATCGCGATAAAGCTCTCCACGAGCTCACTGTCCAGCTGGCGGCCTGCGACCCTGCGCAACTCCGTCATCGCGTCCTGCGGGGTCATCGGCGACCTGTAGGAGCCACTCGCAGTGAGCGTGTCGTAGGTGGAGCAGATTGCGAGGATCCGGGAGGCCAAGGGAATCTCGTTGCCGATCAGTCCGGCCGGGTAGCCGCTACCGTCGACGTGCTCGTGGTGATAGAGGATGGCGTCGGCAACTGGGCCGTAGCCATCGAGCCTGCCGACGAGCGTCGCGCCGTCTTGCGGGTGACGCCGGATGACCGCCCAGTCCTCATCGGATAGCACGTCCGCGCGGAGGATGTGATCGGGAAGTGCGAACTTCCCGATGTCATGAAGCAGCCCCCCTGTGTGAGCGAGTTCCTGATCGGCCTCGTTGCAGCCGGCCTCACGTGCCAGGTCACGGGCGTAGCGAGCGACCGCGGCGGCATGACGCGCCGTAGATCGGTCCCGTAGCGCCAGTGTCTCGACGAGTGTGCTCAGCACACCGAGCTGGAGCGATGCAAGGTGTATCGAGCGTGCTTCGAGCTGATCCGCCCGGTCCTCGGAACGCAGCAGCGCGATCATCAGATATTGGAAGATTACGATCACGAGCACGGCACCGAGCAGCACAGAGAGACCGAGGTTCGTATACGCGACAGCGAGCACTGCCGTAAGGGCGCCGGCCGCGATCTGTCCTGGCAGCATCGGCACGAATAGTTCGCGCACCTGCCGGAACATGCGCCGGTTCTCCATGATGCGATTGTCCAATGCAATCACGCTGAAGTTGAGCGCGTTCGTGACCATGAACACGCCGAACACGATCAGTCCGAAGGTGACGCTCTTGGCCAGGTGGTTTGTCGCGTCATGCACATTGCCGACGAGTGCGCCGACAAGCAGGCCTCCCGCCAACGGGAAGATCGCAAAGCTCGACAGGTTGCCCAGCCAAAATGCAGGCGTCAGGCGCCGGCGCGCCGAAATGAAGATCGCTGCGATCAGCGCAATCGCGACCGCGGGGGCCGGGCCGAGTAGCGCCATCGCCAGCACTTGGGCGACAAAGCCGGCCGACAGGTTCTGGCCGCGGATCGTGAACTGAAGGCCCTGTCCCGCGAGCGATAGCGCGAGCAGCAGTGCTACGAGCGCCAGAGGATGCCATTCCTGAGACCGCGAGAGCCATGCCGCCGTGCCAAGAGCGGCCACGAGCAGAAGGCTCTCGGCCGCAAGGAACGTGCGGGTGGTGCGCTTGGAGGACATACAGGTGTCGCCTGTCGTACTTAACGGCCGATTTCCCGTCGGGCTTAAGGGGTGCTGCGCCCGCTGGACCGTGGTTGCGCGTTTGTTAGGTCATGCGCTATCTCTCGCCCGACGGCAGTCTGATCGAGTGCTATCTGGTCGTCCGGGCGCGGATCGCTGAGGGCGGCCGCACGCGGCCTGTGATCGGCTTGCAGGTCGATCTCCTCGGCACCTCGTCTCACCGTCCGGCTCGTCATGCCATCCAGCCGTAGCTGAACGAATCCTGCCGTGCTCACGGTCGCGCCAGCGCCGGCGACGAGGAATGCGCTCCGGGGCGAGCTGAGCAGCGCGATGGCTCCGCCAAGCGAGAACCCGATCACCGGGCAGATCGCGCCCAGCGATTCCACGGCTCCCATCAACCGACCGTGCAGGCGCTGAGGCGTGAGCGTTTGCACAGCGCTGATGAGCGACGCCCATTGAACGCCGTTGCCCACTCCACCGACCAGGCCGATCGCGCATGCCAGGGCCAGCGATGGCGCTGCCGCCCACCCGAGGTACGCGAGGCCGACCGCCAATGTCGCCATGCTCAGCAACGTCCGCAGTGACCGTTCGATCGAGCGGGCAAACAGTATGCTGCCGATCGTTACGCCCAATCCCCACACCCCAACGAGCAGGCCGTAACCGGTGTCGCCTGCATGCAGGCTCGTCTTTGCGTAGGCCACCTCGACAGGTCCGGAGAACGTAAAGAACGACAGAGCGACCCCCTGTGCGAGGAGCAACCGTCGAAGTGCGGGGACTTCCTTGATGTACTGCGCCGCCGCCCGCAGTCGCGTGCTGACCGAAGAGGTCTCGGCGTCCTCGAGGCGAGGCTTCAGATCAAGCAGCATCGCGGCACACGCGAGGAACGAGCCTGCGTCGATCAACAGGGCAGTTGGCACGCCGAGGGTCGGCACGACGATACCCCCAAGTGCTGGGCCCAACGTGAACGTAACGGCAAAACCTATGTTCAACGCTGCGTTCGCGGCGCGCTCGGCCTCCGGTCCCGTGTCCTGTTGCGTTTCGCCCGCACCAGCGTCCTGGGCCCATTCACGAGCGGCACGCGCCGCCGCCGCCCGAAGCAGCGCGCT
>DATHGU010000299.1:0-2104 GCA_035317495.1 Solirubrobacteraceae bacterium | reverse complement strand
ATCCTGCGCCGCATGCAGGGGATCGTGCTGGGCGATCTCGAGGACGAGACCGGCGAGCTGCTGCGCGAGGAGCCCGTCAGCGACCTCGACGTCGCGCACGGCGCGCTCGAGGGGACCGTCGTGGAGGCCGACGAGGTGCCGCTCGCGATCGACGAGTTGCCGCTCGTCGCGCTGCTCGGCTGCTTCGCCGAGGGGGAGACGGTCGTGCGCGGCGCGCAGGAGCTGCGCGTCAAGGAGTCCGATCGGATCGCCGGCGTGGTCGAGGGCCTGCGCGGCCTCGGCGCCGAGATCGAGGCCAGCGACGACGGCTTCGCGGTGCGCGGTGCCGGCGGGCTGCGCGGCGGGGCGATCGACGCGCGCGGCGACCACCGCCTCGCGATGATGGGCGCGATCGCCGGGCTCGCCTCGCAGGAGGGTGTCGAGGTGCTGGGCATCGAGGCCGCCGCGGTCTCCTATCCGAACTTCGTCGAGGACCTGGCCGGGCTTTGCTCGTAGCGATCGACGGCCCCGCAGGCGCCGGCAAGTCAACCGTCGCCCGCGCCGTCGCGCGGGAGCTCGGCTTCACCTATCTGGACAGCGGCGCGATGTATCGCTGCGTGGCGCTGCTCGCGCTCGCCGAGCCTGGCCGCGAGCCGGCCGAGCTGGCCCGCGCGGCGCGCATCGAGCTGGGGGAGGGGGGCGAGGGCGCGGGCGACGCCGGGTCCTCGCCGCGCACGATCCTCGACGGGCGCGACGTGACCGAGCAGATCCGCACTCCGGAGGTCTCCGAGGCCGCCTCGCGGGTGGCGCGCGATCCGGGCGTGCGCGATGCGCTGGTGGCCAAGCAGCGCGCGCTGATCGCCGACGGCGACTGGGTCGCCGAGGGCCGCGACATCGGCACCGTCGTGGCGCCCGACGCGGCGCTGAAGGTGTATCTCACGGCCAGCCCGCAGGAGCGTGCCAGGCGACGCGCCGAGGAGCTGGGAGCCGATCCGGCCACCGTGCTCGCGGAGCAGACGCTGCGCGACGAGCGCGACTCCACCCGCCGGCACAGCCCGCTGCGACCATCGCTCGGCGCCGTCACGCTCGACACGACGGGCACGAGCGTGGACGACGTCGTCGCGCGGATCGCCGCGCTGGCGCGCGCGGCCTCGCACGACTCCTAGCCGGACGGGCGGCCCGGCCGGGTCATACTGGCTGCATGAAGGTCGCCGTCGTCGGCTATCCAAACGTGGGGAAGTCCTCGCTGATCAACCGCCTCACGGGAACGCGCGAGGCGGTCGTCCACGAGCGCCCCGGCATCACGCGCGACCGCAAGGAGCTCGACTGCGAGTGGAACGGGCGGCAGTTCAAGCTGATCGACACGGGCGGGGTCGACCTCCAGGACGAGGACCCGCTCGCGGTCTCGATCCGCGAACAGGCGCGCGCGGGCCTGGCCGACGCACAGGTCGCAGTGCTGGTCGTCGACGCACGCGCCGGCGTGCGCCCGGGCGATCAGGAGATGGCCGACCTGCTGCGCCGCTCCTCGTTGCCGACGATCGTCGCGGCGAACAAGTGCGATGCCCTCGCCGAGCTGCCGCTGGCCGCCGAGTTCCACCGCCTCGGGCTCGGCGAGCCGCTCGCCGTGTCCGCCGCCCAGGGGCTCGGCTCGGGCGACCTGCTCGACCGGATCGTCGAGCTGCTGACCAACGCCTCTGGCGTCGGTGCCCCGGGCGACGAGGACGCCGACGCCGACGTGATCCGCCTGGCGATCATCGGCCGGCCGAACGTCGGCAAGTCCTCGCTCGTCAACCGGTTCCTCGGCGAGCAGCGGGTGATCGTCTCGGAGGTGGCCGGCACTACGCGCGATGCGATCGACATGCCGCTGCTGGTCGGCGAGCGCAGGCTGACGCTGATCGACACGGCCGGCATGCGCCGCCAGTCGAAGGTGGCGGACTCGGTCGAGTACTACACCGCGCTGCGCTCGCAGCGCGCCGCCGAACGCGCCGACGTCGCGCTCGTCGTGTGCGACGCGTCCGACGGCGTGACCGCGCAGGATCTGCGCGTGGCCGAGCTGGCGATGAAGGCCGGCTGCGCGACTGCGATCGTGCTGAACAAGTGGGACGTGCACGAAGGCGGCGAGGAG
>DATHGU010000298.1:0-2098 GCA_035317495.1 Solirubrobacteraceae bacterium | reverse complement strand
CGCGATGGACAACCGCCCGCAGCGCTTCGAGGAGTACCTCTCGATCACGCCGCAGATGGTCTTCGTCTCGGCGACACCCGGTCAGTATGAGCGCACGAACTCGACGCGAATCGTCGAGCAGATCGTGCGCCCGACCGGAATCGTCGACCCGCGCGTTGAGGTGCGCGAGACGAAGAACCAGATCGACGACCTTATGAACGAGGTGCGCAAGCGCACCGAACGCGACGAGCGCGTGCTCGTCACGACGCTGACCAAGAAGATGTCCGAGGACCTCTCGCAGTACCTGCTGGAGATGGGCTTCAAGACGCGCTACCTGCACTCGGAGATCGACACGCTCGAGCGCATCCAGATCATCCGCGACCTGCGGCTGGGCGAGTACGACGTGCTGGTCGGGGTGAACCTGCTGCGCGAGGGCCTCGACCTCCCCGAGGTCTCGCTCGTGGCGATCCTCGACGCCGACAAGGAGGGCTTCCTGCGCGGTGAGACGTCGCTGATCCAGACGATCGGCCGCGCGGCGCGCAACGTCGGCGGGACGGTCCTGATGTACGCCGACAAGCAGACGCGCGCGATGCAGGCGGCGATCTCCGAGACCGATCGCCGGCGCGAGATCCAGCTGGCCTACAACGAGCAGCACGGGATCACGGCGGCGACGATCGTCAAGGGCATCTCCGACATCGCCGAGTTCCTGCAGGCGGAGTCGAAGGTCCCCCGCGGGCGAAAGCGCAGCAGGCGCAAGCGCGGGGCGCCGAGCGAGATGCCCCAGCACGAGCTCGAGCGGATGGTCGTCGAGCTGGAGGAGGAGATGATCGCCGCGGCCGACGAGCTGCGCTTCGAGTACGCCGCGCAGCTACGCGACGAGCTGCGCGAGCTGCGCCGTGACCTCCGCGAGATCCACGCGATCGAGACCCCCGCGGGTGAGGCTCCGGCGGGCGACATCGCCTAGGATGGCCGCCGTGAGCATCGACCGGCAGGCGATCGAGCGGCGCGACTTTCCCATCGCCCGGCGCGGCTATGACCCGGCCGCGGTCGACTCCCACCTGCGAGCGCTCGCCGACGAGATCGACGAGCTGCACCGCGAGCGGGCCGACGGCGGCTCGGAGCCCTCCCTGGCAGCGACCGCCGGCACCCAGGTTCAGAGCATCCTCGCAGCGGCCGAGGCCGCTGCCGCGGAGATCGAGCGTCAGGCGCTCGACGCCGCCAAGACGACGCGCGAGGACGCCGATCGAGACGCGACGGACACGCGCGAGCGCGCGCTGGAGCAGGCGCGCGTTCACGTTGCCTCGGTCGCCAAGGCGACGGCCGTGCTGCTCGAGCGCGTCGGCTCGATGGACGGCGAGGTGAGTGCGCTCGTCGAGAGCCTGCGCTCAGGCGCCGGCCGCTTGGCCGGCGACTTGGCCGCGGTCGAGACCAACATGGGCGAGCTGTACGACGCCGCGGCTGGCAGGACCGACGCGCCGGCCACGACGCGCGCGGTGGCCGGCGAGCCCGCGCAGCCGTCCGTGCCGCTGCCGCAGGCACCGTCCACGCCCCCTGCGCCGCGCGCGGCGGCGCCCGCCGCGCCCCCGATATCGCCTCCCGAGGAGGCGCAGGCGGACGTCCACGTCGACCCCGAGGCGCCGCGCCCGAGCGCAGCGCCGGCGAGCGGTGCGCATCAGCCCGCGAGCCAAACCGAGGCAAACGGCGATCTCGATGGCGCGCGCCTGATCGCGCTGAACATGGCGCTCAACGGCGAGTCGCGCGCCGAGACCGATCGCTACCTGGCCGAGAACTTCCGGCTGGCCGACCGGCAGAAGCTGATAGACGAGGTCTACGCCGCGATCGAGGGCTGAGCCGTGCGTCTCAACCGGGGCCGCTGCTAAAAGCCTAAGAGCCTTCAGGCTTCGACTACAGGTCCAGAAGCTTTCATCCGATGGTTGAAGGCAAATAAGCATTCAGGACGTATATAAAGGCATATAGCCTTTCAACTCTTGAGGCACATATGGGCATCGTTGTCATCTTGGATCAGCTAGAAAGCCGTCACGGTCCCGATCGGGTCGGCTACGCACTAGATGAGTAGTGCCACGGTGTTAGGCGGCGTAGCAGGCGAGGCTGCGGGGTG
>DATHGU010000297.1:0-5484 GCA_035317495.1 Solirubrobacteraceae bacterium | reverse complement strand
TCCCGAGGTTGCCTCCTATCGCGATCTCGGCGCCTTTCAACTGCTGCTATCGCTGCAGGACGACGACGCTCTGGTCTCCTACTGCCGTGGCGTGCTCGGTCCTGTCGAACAGGGCGAGGGCGACTACGGCCATGAGCTGCTGCGCTCGCTCGACGTGTTCATCGAACACAACGGGCACTGGGAGAAGGCGGCGAGCGCGCTGTACTGCCACCGCCACACGCTGCGCTATCGCGTCCGCCGCGTGGAGCAGCTGACCGGGCGCGACTTCTCAAACGCCCGCGACCGCATCGAGTTCTGGCTTGCCCTGCGCGCGCGGGAGCTCGCACGATGAGGGTCGGGATCCCCAGCGAGATCAAGCCCGACGAGTACCGCATCGCGATCACTCCCGCCGGGGTCAGGGAGCTGACGGCGCGTGGGCACGAGGTGCTCATGCAGTCGGGCGCGGGCGAGGGCAGCGCGATGGCCGACGAGCAGTTCGCGGCGCAGGGTGCGCAGATCGTCGCGGATGCGATGGCGATCTTTGCCGACGCTGAGCTCGTGTTGAAGGTGAAGGAGCCGCAGCCCTCGGAGGTGGAGATGCTGCGCGCCGGGCAGACGCTGTTCACCTATCTGCACCTGGCGGCCGAGCCGGAGCTGGCGCGCGGCCTGCAGGAGTCCGGCGCGACGTGCATCGCCTATGAGACGGTGGAGGACGCCGCGGGCCGCCTGCCGCTGCTGGCGCCGATGAGCGAGGTCGCGGGCAAGATCGCCACGCAGGCGGGTGCGTTCATGCTCGAGAAGCCCCTCGGAGGACGCGGGATACTGCTGGGCGGCGTACCCGGCGTGGCCGCGGCCACCGTGCTCGTGATCGGCGGTGGCGTGGTGGGGATGAACGCGGCGTTCATCGCGATCGGCATGCAGGCAGACGTGTTCGTGTTCGACCGCTCGGTGGACCGGCTGCGCGAGCTCGACGTGGCATTCGCAGGGCGCGCCTCGACCGTCTTCTCCTCGACGCTGGCGATCGAGGAGATGCTGCCGCTCGCTGACCTCGTGATCGGCGCGGTGCTCGTGCACGGCGGGCGGGCGCCGCACGTGATCACGCGCGAGCAGTTGAAGATCATGCGCAGGCACGCGGTGCTCGTCGACGTCTCGATCGACCAGGGCGGATGCTTCGAGACCTCACGCCCGACGACTCATTCCGAACCGACCTACGAAGTCGACGGAATCACCCACTACTGCGTCACGAACATGCCGGGCGCCGTCCCGATCACCTCGACGTACGCGCTGACGAACGCGACGCTTCCGTACGTGAGCGAACTCGCCGAGCTCGGCGTGGAGGAGGCGCTGGAGCAGAACGACGCGCTGCGCCGCGGCCTGAACGTGCAGGCCGGCGAGATCACCCACCCGGCGGTCGCCGACGCGCTCGACCGATCGCGAATCGGCCAGCAGGCCGGTCGCTTGTAGCGTCGCGTGCAACGATCGTCGGAGCCGCGCAGAGACCGCCGCAACCACGTCCCATATCCCGATCGAACACCCCACAGGAGGGGAGCATCCAGATGGCGACCACGGTAGAGACCCTCAGCAACTTCATCGACGGCCAGTCCGTTCGCTCTGACGGCGAGACCGAAGCGGTGCTGAACCCGGCCACCGGCGAGGAGATCGCGCGTGCCGGGATCTCGACCGCGCAGGACGTCGACCGCGCCGTGGCCGCCGCACGGCGGGCGTTCGCCGGCTGGTCACAGACGACGCCGGCCCAGCGCTCAGAGGCGCTGCTGGCGATCGCCGCAGCGCTCGAGCAGCACGGCGAGGAGATCGCCCGCCTGGAGGCATTGAACGCCGGCAAGCCGATCGAGGCGGTCAAGAGTGACGAGATCCCCGTGATGGTCGACAACCTGCGCTTCTTCGGCGGCGCGGCGCGCGTTCTGGAGGGCCGCGCGGCGGGCGAGTACATGGAGGGCTACACGTCGTTCACGCGCCGTGAGCCGGTCGGGGTGATCGGCCAGGTGACGCCCTGGAACTACCCCTTGATGATGGCGATCTGGAAATTCGCGCCGGCGATCGCGGCCGGCAACACGGTCGTGCTCAAGCCCGCCGAGACGACGCCGATGACGACCCTGAGGCTCGCCGAGCTGGCGGGCGAGATCCTGCCGAAGGGCGTGCTGAACGTCGTGACCGGCCCCGGCAAGCCGACGGGCGAGGCGCTGATCAGCCACCCGGACGTCGACATGCTCGGTCTGACCGGCTCGGTCGACACCGGCAAGCACTTCGCCCGCACGGCCGCCGATACGCTCAAGCGCGTTCACCTCGAGCTCGGCGGCAAGGCGCCGGTCGTGGTGTTCGACGACGTGAGCCTCGCGAGCGCACTGGAGACGATCGCCGGCACCGGCTACTACAACGCCGGCCAGGATTGCACCGCGGCCACGCGCGTGCTGGCCGCGGGCAAGGTCTACGACGACGTCGTCACCGGACTTGCCGAGCAGGCAAGGGGGCTCGTGATCGGCGACACGCTCGCGCCCGACACGACGCTCGGGCCGGTCAACTCCGCGCGCCAGCGCGAACGCGTCGAGGGTTTCCTGCAGCGCAGGCCCGAGCGCGCCGAGATCGTCACCGGCGGCAGCGAGCCCGATCGTCCGGGCTTCTACCTCGAGCCGACCGTGATCGCCGGGTTGGAGCAGGACGACGAGATGATCCAGCGCGAGATCTTCGGCCCGGTGATCACAGTGCAGCGGTTCTCCGACGAGCAGCAGGCGATCACGTGGGCCAACAGCACGCGCTATGGCCTGGCTTCGTCGGTATGGACGCGCGACGTCGGCCGCGCGCTGCGCGTCTCACGCGCGCTGCGCTTCGGCTGCGTGTGGATCAACGACCACATTCCGCTCGTCTCCGAGATGCCGCACGGCGGCTTCAAGGAGTCCGGCTACGGCAAGGACCTGAGCGTGTACTCCTTGGAGGACTACACGGTCGTCAAGCACGTGATGGCCAATTTGGAGTAGCGCTTGCAGGGGACGGCGGCGCCTGCTGCTACGGTGGCCGCACGGGCGGCGAAGTCGCTCGTGAGGTTCTTTGTCTTTGTTGGCGCTTCAGACGCGCGGATGGGGTCAGTCGAATCTCCATCTGCAGCGGTGGCCAGACGGTCGCCAGAAGGAGCATCAACACATGAAGGACGCAACGTTCGCCGACCTCGGCGTGTCCGAGGTCGTCGCAAGTGAGCTCGCGCAGCGCGGGATCGCAACGCCTTTTGCAGTTCAGAGCATGGTCATTCCCGACGTGCTCGCCGGTCACGACGTGCTGGCACAATCGCCGACCGGATCGGGCAAGACGCTCGCATTCGGGATGCCGATGGTCGAGCGCATCAAGGACTCCGACGCACGCCCGTCGGCGCTGGTCCTCGCGCCGACGCGCGAGCTGGCCAGCCAGATCGTCGACGACCTACGTCCGATCGCCCATGCGCGCGCGCTGTCGATCGCCGCGGTGTACGGCGGCGCGGGGATCGTCAAGCAGGCGCGCCTCGCCGGGCGCGCGCACATCCTCGTCGCGACTCCGGGACGGCTGATGGACCTGATCGAGCGGCGCGACGTGTCGCTTGGCCGCATCAAGCTGCTCGTGCTGGACGAGGCCGACCGGATGCTCGACATGGGCTTTCGCCCGGTGGTCGACAAGATCGTCAAGATGTGCGCGCGCGAGCGCCAGACGCTGCTGTTCTCCGCCACGCTTCAAGGCGAGGTGGGCAAGGTCGCCAAGGCATACACCTCGAACCCTCGCCGTCACGAGCACGCCCATCCGGTCGAGCGTAAGGGCGATGTCGAGCACCGCTTCGTCAGCGTCTCGCACGAGGGCAAGGTCGCGCGGCTGGTCGCCGAGTTGAACGAGGCAGAGCGCGGCCTGACGCTCGTGTTCGTGCGCACCAAGCGCGGCGCCGACCGCCTCGTCAAGAAGCTGGCGGGCAGCAGCGTGCAGGCCGTCGCGATGCACGGCGACAAGTCGCAGGGCCAGCGCGAGCGGGCGCTCGCGAACTTCGAGTCGGGCGTCGTGGACACGCTGGTGGCCACGGACGTCGCCGCGCGCGGCATCGACGTCGCCGGAATCACACACGTGATCAACTACGACATCCCAGCCACGCGCGACGATTACGTGCACCGCATCGGGCGGACAGCGCGAGCCGGTGCGAGCGGCGTAGGGCTGACGCTCGTGACGCGCGAGCAGAGTCGCGAGCTGGCAGGCATGGTCGGTGCCCTCGGACTGCATCGCGAGCTCGAGCTGGGCGGCCTGGCGGGCGACTCGACGGGCGGACGCGACGGCGGCGCCCAACGAGGCGGAGCCGCTCGCCGCGGCCGGCGAGCGCCGGCCGGCGCCTCGAGCGGCGCTCCGCGGCGCTCAGCCGACGGCTCACGCAGGAGCTCGGAAGGCTCACGTGGGCGTTCCGGCGGCCCGCGTCGAGCCTCTGGACGCTCGCGCTGAGCAGCGGCGGCAGTTCAAGCACCCGGCCTGTCAGCTAACGTCGCGTCGCATGAACGGTTCGATTCCCCCGGATTCCGAGGTTGGCGAGGTGCAGGGCGCGGTCGGACCGCACTCGGATGCAGGGCTGCTTCGCGACTACGACATCCTGCGCCTGCGAGCACCAAATCCCGGGCTGTTGACCCTCACGGGGACGAACACATGGGTCGTCGGCCGGCGCCCCGCGTGGGTCGTCGATCCGGGCCCGCTGGAGGACGGGCACGTCAGGCGCCTGATGTCGGCGATCGACGCGCGCGGGGGGCTCGGCGGTGTCGTCCTCACGCACGACCACCACGACCACTCGGCGGCGGTCGAGACGCTGTTGGAAGTGCACCATGCGCCGCTGGCAGCCGGACGCGGCGGGGTCGACGTGACGCTCGCCGAAGACACCCGCTTCGGTCCCTTCCAGGCCGTCTTCACGCCCGGTCACTCTCCCGATCACTACGCCCTGGTCGCCGATGGCGCATGCTTCACCGGCGACGCGGTGCTCGGCAACGGCAGCGTGCTGATCACTCCCCATGAAGGTGCGATGTCCGGCTATCTGCTTGCGCTCACGCGCCTGCGCCTGCGCGAAGACTTCAACGTGTTGTGTCCGGGCCACGGCGAGCTGGTGTGGGACGCGCGCGCGAAGCTCGAGGAGTACATCGCCCATCGGATCGACCGCGAAAACCGCCTGATCCTTGCGCTGAGCGAAGGACTGCGGACCGTGCCGGAGCTGCTCGCCGCCGTCTGGCCGGAGGTCCCCGACGAGCTGCGCCCGGCCGCAAAGGCCACCCTGGCCACCCACCTGGACAAGCTCGAAGACGACTAGGTCCTCCCCCGCGGGGTGCAACGGCCGTCTTTCGAGTCGGGCGAATGGTGAGCGGCGAGCGCTCAGATGAAGCGCGGGTACAGCGTCATGCCGCCGTCGACGAACAGCGTCGCGCCGGTCACGTAGGAGGCCTGCTCGCTGGCCAGCCAGGCGACGGCCCGAGCGATGTCGGCGACGTGGCCCCAGCGCCCGAGCGGGAT
>DATHGU010000296.1:0-3395 GCA_035317495.1 Solirubrobacteraceae bacterium | reverse complement strand
ACCGGCATGTTGCCCATCGGCTCGATCTCGATCACGCCGTCGACGGAGCTCTTCAGCGCGGCGTCGAGGTGCGTGTGGCAGGCGAGCGCCGGTTCGCCGTTCACCCTCACGCCGCACGATCCGCAGATCGCCTGGCGGCAGGAGCAGCGGATGCCGATCGAGCCGTCGAAGCGGTCGCGCGCCTGCAGGATCCCCTCGAGCACGGAGCGGTGCGGCTCGAGCTCGATCGTGTGCTCGTCCCAGTAGGGCGCATCGCCGGACTCGGGGTCGTAGCGGCGCATCCTCAGCTTGAACTGCTCCGGCGGCTTGTGCGTTTCGGCCATCAGCTGAGCTCCTTGCCGTTCGGGGCCATCAGTACTTCCTCTCCTCGGGCTGCCACTGGGTGATCGTGACGGGTGAGTAGCTCACCTGCGGCTCGTCGCCGTCGAGCGTGATGTCGATGTGCTTGAGCCACTGCTCGTCGTTGCGCTCGGGGAAGTCGGTGCGGAACTGCGCGCCGCGCGACTCCTTGCGCTCGATCGCGCCGACGACGGTGGCCTCGGCGCAGTCGACCATGTACCGCAGCTCGATCGCGCCGAGCACGTCCTGGTTGAAGACGGTCCCTTGATCGTCGATCCAGGCGTTCTGCGACTCCTCCTTCAGGCGGGCGATCGTCTCGCGCGCCGTTTGCAGCCCCTGCTCGTCGCGGAACACGGCTGCGTAGCGGTTCATCAGCTCGCCGAGCTCGTTCTTGATCTCCGACACGCGCCGGCCGTCGCGCGGACGGGCGATGATCGCGTCGATCGCCTCCGCATCGCGGCGCAGCGGGGTGTTCGCGTCGATCTCCGGCATCGCCATGCTCGCGGCGCGCGCGGCGGCGTGCTCGCCCGAGCGCCGTCCGAATATCAACGTGTCGAGCAGCGAGTTGGCGCCGAGGCGGTTGCCGCCGTGGACCGACACGCAGGCGACCTCGCCGGCCGCGTACAGGCCCTCGATCGGCGTGCGCCCGTCGACGTCGGTCTTCACGCCGCCCATGATGTAGTGCTGGCCGGGGCGGATCGTGATCGGCTCGCGCGTGATGTCCACGCCGGCGAAGTCCTTGCCCAGGTTGACGATCTCGCGCAGCGCCTCGAGCGTGCGCTTGCGCGGCACGACGGTCACGTCGAGGTAGATGCCGGTGCCGCCCGGTCCCACCCCGCGGCCCTCGTCGATCTCGATCTGCTCGGCGCGCGAGACCACGTCGCGGGAGGCGAGCTCCATCTTGTTGGGCGCCATCTTCTCCATGAAGCGCTCGCCCTCGGAGTTGAGCAGGTGCGCGCCCTCGCCGCGTGCGCCCTCGGTGATCAGGATGCCCGTCTCGACGAGGCACGTCGGGTGGTACTGGACCATCTCCATGTCCATCAGCGGCGCTCCCACGCGGTAGGCCATCGCGATGCCATCGCCCGTCACGATCAGGCCGTTGGTGGTCGGCTTGTAGACCTGCCCGGCGCCGCCGCAGGCGAGGATCACGTTCTTGGCGGTGAACGCCTCCATCCGGCCGCTGCGCACGTCGCGAGCGATGACCCCGCAGCACTCGCCCCGCTCGTTCTGCAGCAGTGAGGTCGTGAACCACTCCTCGTAGCGCTCGACCGTCTCGTGGTGCTTCATCAGCTGCTCGTAGAGCACGTGCAGCAACGCCTGCCCGGTGATGTCGGCGACGTATGCGGTGCGCTTCATCGAGGCGCCGCCAAAGGCGCGCAGGTCGAGCTCGCCCTTCTCGTTGCGGTGGAACGTGACGCCCATGTGCTCGAGGTGCATGACCTCTCCGGGCGCCTCCGAGCACATGATTTCGATCGCGTCCTGGTCGCCGAGGAAGTCCGAGCCCTTGACCGTGTCGTAGGCGTGCGAGTGCCAATCGTCGTCGACGCTGATCGCCGCGTTGATCCCGCCGGCGGCGGCGACCGAGTGCGAGCGGACCGGGTGGACCTTGCTCATGATCGCCACGCTCGCGCCCTCGCGGGCGGCGGCGAGCGCCGCGCGCTGGCCCGCGAGACCGGCCCCGATGATCAAGACGTCGTGTGCTGGCATGGCTCTCTGAGGTCGACTACGAGGGGAAAGGGGGGCGATGCGCCGGGGACTCTACAACGCCTTCGCGTCCCGGCCGTCGCACGCTCAGGTCGCCACGTGCAGCGCCTTGCGCACCTCGGCCAGGGTCACGACGCCGCGCAGGACGCCGTCCTGATCGACGGCGACCATTGCCCCGAGGCGCCCGAGACCCTCCGATCCGAGCAGCGATTCCAGGGGCTCGGCCTCGCCGATGCGCACCGGCATGTCCTCCTCGAGCACGTCGACGACGGGCAGTGCGGGACGGCCCGCGCTGATCTCCTCGTCGACGCGTCCCGCGCGCACCACGCCGAGGAAGTGGCGCGCCGGGTCGACGACGGCGAACCACGGCCAGCGGTAGCGCAGGAAGAACTGCTCGTGCGCGTCGAGCAGCGACAGTCCCGCGGGAATCGTCACCGGCTCGCGGTCCATGATGTCGGCGACGGTGATGTTCTGGATACGCCGGCCGAGCGAGCCCTGCACGACCGCCGCGCCGGCCGCCTGGAAGAGGAAGTAGGCGAGCAGCAGCGAGCACAGGCCGAGCGTGACGTCGCCGTTGCCCAGCGCGACCACGCCGCCGAGCCCGAGCAACAGGGCGAACCCCTGCCCCGCGCGTCCGGTCGCATGCGTCGCGCGGTTGCGATCGCCCGTGCGCCACCAGATCGCCGCGTGCGCGATTCGCCCGCCGTCCAGCGGAAAGGCCGGGACGAGGTTGAAGACGAGCACGAGCACGTTGATCGTCGCCAGCCAGCTCAGCCACACGAGCGCCGGCGTCGTGTGCACCCCTTCTTCGGCCACGGCGACTTCGAAGAAGCTCTTGCTGTCCGACGCGAGACCGCCGGCGATCACGCACGCGACGATCACGACGAGCGTCACGAGCGGCCCAGCGGCGGCCACGCGGAACTCCGTGCCCGGCGTCTGCGGCTCGGAGATGCGCGTGATGCCGCCGAGCGCCCACAGGTCGATGCCCGCCACCTGCAGGCCGCTGCGGCGCGCGACGAGCGCGTGGCCGAGCTCGTGCATGACGAGCGAGGCGAAGAACGACAGCACCGAGGCGACACCGACGAGATAGGCCGTCGTGTTCGAGCCGCCGAGCTGTTTGTGGAAGATCGGCGTGATGAGGATGATGAAGACGAACAGCACGACGAACCAGCTGAAGCCGACGCCGACCCTGATCCCGAAGATCCGCGCTAGCTGGAAGTTGGTGCGTGGCGCCATGATCCAATGGTAGGCGTGCGTGCTTCTGTCCCCGGCGGGGCGCTCAGGATGGGAGCTCGCTCGCGCCGGGCCGCTTAGGATGGGAGGTCGCTCGCGCCTTGTGCCCACTCGGGCAG
>DATHGU010000295.1:0-3241 GCA_035317495.1 Solirubrobacteraceae bacterium | reverse complement strand
CTCATCCAACCGAGCCTATCCCGGCCGCAGCAGGTGCGAGCCGGGCCTAGCGCTTTGCCGGGGCGCGTTTCGCGGGAGCTTTTTTGGCGGCGGGCTTTTTCGCGCCGGCTTCCTTGGCCGCGGGCTTGCGCCGTTTGGCCGCGCCATCCTCACCCGTGCGCTCGCGCACGGCCTCGAGGCTTGCCTTCAGCGCGCTCATCAGGTCGGGCGCCGGGCCGGGCACCTCCTCGGCCTCGGGCTGCACGGCGATCTCCTTGCCCTCCGCCTTGCGCTCGATCAGTGCGAGCACGTCGTCGCGGTAGGTATCGCGATACTTCTCGGGTTCGAAGTCGCCGGCCAGCGAGCCGATCAACTGCTTGGCGATCTCGATCTCGCGCTTGGTCGTCTTGACCTCCTTCGGGTCGGGCAGCTCCTCGAGCCGGTCGGGCGGCAGGATTTCATCGGCGAACAGCATCGTCGCCATCTCGAGCACGTCGCCCATCGCGCGGAGGGCGACCAGCTGCTCCTTGGAGCGGATCACCACGCGCGCGATCGCGATCTTCTCGGTCTCGGCCATCGCCTCGAGCAGCAGCCGGTAGGGCTTCGCGCCGCCCGCTCCCGGCACGAGGTAGTAGGGATGGTCGTAGTAGATCGGGTCGATCTGCGTCAGCTCGACGAAGTCCTCGATCTCGATCGTCTTGGTCTTCTTCGGTTGCAGCGTGTCGAGCTCGGAGGGCTCGACCACGACGTACCGGTCGGGCGCGAGCTCGAAGCCCTTGACGATGTCCTCGTAGGGGACCTCCACGCCCGACTGCGGGTCGACGCGCTTCTGCGCGATGCGCACGCCGGTCTTGCCCGACAGCTGGTGGAAGCGCACCGTCTTGCGATTGACCGCGCTGTACAGCTTGACGGGCACCGTGACCAGGCCGAAGCTGATCGCGCCGGTCCAGATTGAACGGGGCATGGCCTATTTACTACCACGCCGCCGCGCTCCGAACCAATCCTGCAAGATCTCAGGCGCGGCCGCGGCGCGCGAGCAGCGCGCGGTAGCGCTGCATGTCGGCGCGGTTCCAGTCGGAGTGCGTCTGGTGCTTGAACGCCGCGACGAGCTCGTGATGGTAGGGCGAGGAGAGGCTCTCGTTGTGCCCGATCACGTCCTTCAAGGGGATCGCGTAGCGGCAGCGCAGCCAGCGCGTGAGCCGCAGCGAGGCTGACATCTGAGCGGGGTCGTCGAGGATCGCCCGGTCGGAGAGACCCACGTGCTCGATCCCGATCGCCGTCCAGTTCAGCCCGACCGTATGGCGACAGCGCAGCGTCAGCGCCACGAGCTGGTCGATCCGCCCGCTCGGCTCGACGAGAAAGTGCGCGCACGTGTTGGGCAGCTCGTGGAACTCGCTGTCGGGGACGTCCGGAGCGAACGTGTTGTAGGCCTCCTGGGCGGTCGAAGTCTCCGTGTAGTGCTCGACGATCACCCGTGGCTCACTCAGGCGGTAGGTGTCTTCGCCGTAGTGGCGCAACGAGTAAGCGGCCATCTGGCGCTTGCGCGCCGTGCCGAAGGGGATCGGCCATTGGTGGATCGTGGGCCGCGGGACCGACGCGGGAGAATTGGCCGGCGCGGGAATGGCGGTCGCTGCGCTCGGCGCTGTCGGTGTGGACGCCGGCGCGGTGGTGCCTGCTGCGGCGACGGCGGCCGTCGAGCTCGCGCGAGTCGTCGCCGCGGTCCGCTCGAGGGGTGAGGGGTCCTCGGCGCCCGCGCATCCGAGCGGCAGCATGACTGCGGCGAGAACCATGCCCATTGCCAGCGCGCGTCTCACGGCGATGATCGTAAGGAAAGGTCGATGCGCGATGACTTCGAGAACATGGACGTCTGTATGAACCTCGCTTGAGCACGACCCGACCGCGGGTAATGCACAGTTACAACGGGAAATTGGTGGCCGACTCTTGGGCATCCGTCGCGGATGCGCTGGCGACCCTCATGGGGCTCGAATCGAAGGGCTCCGATGATCAATGACAAGGAGGTCCTATGGTCGTTCAACGACATCCGAAGCACTCTGGCATGCGCATCCGCATCGCCGGCGCAGTCGCCGCCGCTGCAGTGGCACTGGCATCGCTGGCGATCCTCGCTGCACCGGGGCTCGCCACGAACAACATCACGGTTGGCGCGGGAGGCACGACGATCGTCGCCAACGGCACGACAATCTCGACGTCGAATCTCACCCTCGCGCAGCTGGCCGAACTCCAGGGTGTCCCCACGAGCACTGTGAAGCTGGAGCTGGACGGCGTTGCCGCGGACACGCCGGCGTCCGCCGCGGTCCACGCACTGGTCGCGGGCCTGTCGGACGAAGCGACACTGGCGACGGCGCTCGATCAGCTCTCCGCCGCGACCGGAGGAGCGATCAGCCCTGCGACGGCGCTGCGACGGATCATCCGGGACGAAGGCCAGCCCGGGACTGCCGGCAGCACCGGTAGCGGGGGCGCCGGCACGAACGGAACCTCGGGAAGCCCGGGATCCAATGGATCGGTCTCCGGCGCCGGGGGTTCAAGGGCCTCGTTCACACTGCGCCTCGCCTCGCGGTCGCTGAAGGGGCGCCCGGGTTCGCGGGTTCGCGTGAACTACACGGTCTCCTCCGCGGCGACGCTCAGCTACAGCGGTAGCAAGCTTGCCAAGGGATCGCGCAAGGTTGGCCCCGGAGCCGGCGTGCTGATGGTCAGGTTGCCGCGCAAGCACGGTAGCTACCGACTGAACCTCAAGGCGGTCAGTGCGACCGACGGCAGGAGCGCGCAGGCGTCCGTGACGCTGCAGGCCTCGCAAAAGAAGGTCAATAAGGGTCATCACTGACCCGACGGCTCGGGCTGGACTCCCCGCCGGTCTGACGACCGATGGGGAGTCCGCTACGCTCCCGCGCCTGTGAGTCGGATGACCGCGATCCGCGTGGCGGCTGGGGGAGTGGCGCTTGCCACGATTGCCGCCACACTGGCTCTGCTTGGCCTCGCGGCTGCCAGCACGGCGGCGACCGACGCGAACGTGTCGATCGTGTACCGCGCCTACCAGCCGTCGGATCTGACGATCGTGGCGGGACAACCCCTGACCTGGACGAACTCCGGCCTGGGGCCCCACACGGTCACCTCCGACGCCGCCCTGTTCGACTCGGGCAGGCTCGAAGCGGGAGCGACGTTCTCCTACACGTTCACCGCCCCGGGCACCTACCTCTACTCGTGCACGGTCCATCCGACGATGCACGGCAAGGTCGTCGTGCTGGCC
>DATHGU010000294.1:0-3217 GCA_035317495.1 Solirubrobacteraceae bacterium | reverse complement strand
CAGGCATCCAAGCGTCTTCAGTCGTCGGCCGCCGAGCACGTGCAGCCGCGCCATCAGCGAGCGCAGGCCGGCTGAATCGAGCCGGCCGTCCGTTTCCAGCGGCTCGCCGCGCATGTCGGCGGGAATCGGCTCGACGCCGATATGGGAGAGGATCGTCGGCGCGAGGTCGACGGCGGCGATCAAGCCGCGCTGGTTGGTCGTGCGCGAGGTGAGCTCCCTGTCGCCGCCACCCGGCAACCCGGCGGCGCCGGCCCACAGCAGTTCATGGCCGGGCCGGTCGGGCGCACGCTGCACGACGAGCAGCAGCTCCCCGGCCCCTCGCGCGCCGCTCAAGGCCCGCAGGTTGGCGAGGCCTTGCGCGCCGCCCGGCAGGTCGCAGACGACCAACCGCCGGCTGTTGCTTAGCGCGGCGATCCGTGCGAGCAGCGTCGGCGCGCTGCCCAGCGAGACCGCGTCCACCCGTCCCGCGCGGTTGGCCGCGACGGCGGCGTCGACCGGCTCAACGCCGGTGACGCCTGCGTACGCGGCGCCGCCCGGGACGCTCGCGGCGAGCAGGCCCGGGCGCAGCAGCGCCGGCGCTTTGGCGGCGCGACTCACCGCCGCTTGCCAGCCTTCGACGGTCGCGCCCGACACGCTTGCCCTGAGCGACAGCTCCGGCGGCTTGCCACGCCCGTACGCCGAAGCGGCGACGCGCGCCCCCTGGCCGATGTCGAGCAGCAGCTGCGCCGTCGTGTAGCGACCCTGCGTGGCGGACATCAACCCGACCGACAGGCCGCTCACGCTTGCCAGCCGCGACTCGCCGGCGGGCAGGAACGCGAGCACGACCGAGGTGCCGGCGCGCGTGGCCAGACGCTCGGGCTGCTTGGCCGTCTTCGGCCCCTGAGCGGGGGTCGGCTGCGCCGTGCCCACCGCGGTTGCGCGGTCAGGGGGTAGGGCCAGCTGGGCGAGCAGGCAGAGGAAGGGCAGGCCGATCAGCGGCCCTCCCCGGCGGAATCGGCTCATCAGTTCACGCTGGGGTCGGGCGGCATCCGCGCCACCAGCGCATAGCTGCCGCCCTTGCGCGTCAGCACCCTGCTCCACAGCTGCTCGGGAGTGTCGGTGAACACGTCCTCGGGCAGCGCCGCCTGTGCGATCCAGTCGCCGTCCTCGATCTCGGCCTCGAGCTGTCCCTCGCCCCAGCCCGCGAACCCCGCGAACACGCGTACCCGCTCGGTGGCCTGTGAGAGCTCGTCGATGTCGGCGTCGGGCGCCGGGAAGCCGATCCGGCCGACCACCAGCACGCCCGCCGGCGAGGGGTCGAGAAACTCGGCGAGGAACACGATCGAGCTCGATTGCACGGGGCCGCCGACGTACACCGGGTCGGCGGCGCCGACGGCCTCCTCCAGTTGCGGCGCGGCCTCCCCGACCGTCACCCCGGAAGGCCGGTTGAGCACCACGCCCATCGCTCCGTCGTCGCTGTGCAGGCCGATCAGTACCACCGTGCGGTCGAAGTTGGGATCGCGTAGCGTCGGCGATGCGAGCAGCAGCTGGCCGGCAAGCGTTTCCTCCATCATGGAGGTGAGGCTAGCGTCCACTCATCTATCGAAGAAGGCGGAGGGCAGATCGTGAGCGATATTCGCGAGTTCGACGTGATCGTGCTGGGGGCCGGCCCGGCCGGGGAGGTGTGCGCCGGGCGCCTGGGCAAGGCGGGGCTGTCCGTTGCGCTCGTCGAGCAGGAGCTGGTCGGCGGCGAATGCTCCTACTACGCCTGCATGCCCTCGAAGGGCCTGCTCCGCCCTGCGCAGGCGCTGGCAGAGGCGCGCCGCGTGCCGGGCGCGGCGCAGGCCGCCGAAGGCGAGCTCGACGTGCCGGCGGCGCTCGCGCGTCGCGACGAGATCATCCACGACCTCGACGATACGGCGCAGCTGCCGTGGCTGCGAGAGCGGGGGATCGAGTTGTTTCGCGGCCACGCCGCGCTCGACGGCGAGCGGCGGCTGCGCGTCGGCGAGCAGTCGCTGCACGCCCGTCGGGCGATCGTGCTCGCGCCGGGCAGCCGCGCCGAGGTCCCGTCGATCGACGGGCTGCACGAGAGCGAACCGTGGACGAACCGTGAGGCGACGACTGCCAAAGCGCTGCCCGGCTCGCTGCTCGTGCTCGGCGGCGGGGTGGTAGCGGTGGAGCTCGCCCAGGCGTACGCGTCGCTCGGCGTGCGCGTGACGATCGTCGAGGCGCAGGAGCGGTTGATCGCGCGCGAGGAGGATTTCGCCTCCGGGCTCGTGCGCGAATCGCTGCAGGCCGGGGGGGTGGAGGTCGTGCTCGGCGCGCAGGGCACGGCGGTCAGGCGCGAGCAGGATGCGAGCGGGGGGCGGCAGGTCTCGCTCGAGCTGGAAGACGGGCGCATCCTCAATGCGCAGGAGCTGCTCGTGGCGGTCGGGCGGCGACCGCATACCGATGCGCTCGGCCTGGAGACGGTCGGGATCCGCCCCGGTGGCTACGTCGAGGTCGACGACACACTGCGCGTGGCTGGCCACGAGTGGCTGTACGCGATCGGCGACGCCAACGGCAGGGTGCTGCTCACGCACATGGGCAAGTATCAGGCGCGTGTGGCGGCCGATCAGATCCTCGGGCGGACGGTCTCGCTGCGATCCGACGGAGCCCTCGCGCCGCGCGTGATCTTCACCGAGCCGCAGGTGGCCGCCGTCGGGCACACGCTAGCGAGCGCGCTCAAGGCGGGGCTGAGCGCGCGCGCCTTCGACCAGCCCGTGGACGGCACCGCGGGCGCGAGCTTCGTCGGCCACGGCGCACCGGGCTCGGCGCGCATCGTGGTCGATCGCGATCGCGACGTGCTCGTCGGCGCGACGTTCACGGGCGTGGAGGTCGCCGAGTGGCTGCACGCCGCGACGATCGCCGTGATCGGCGAGGTCCCGCTCGACCGGCTCGCGCACGCTGTGCCGTGCTTTCCGACGCGCAGCGAGATCTGGCTGGAGCTGCTGGAGGAGGCCGGTCGCT
Source organism: Solirubrobacteraceae bacterium (assembly GCA_035317495.1). Classification (GTDB taxonomy): domain Bacteria; phylum Actinomycetota; class Thermoleophilia; order Solirubrobacterales; family Solirubrobacteraceae; genus Palsa-744. The sequence continues at coordinate 229 of DATHGU010000294.1, read as the reverse complement.
AGCCGCCCGGTCACCTAGCCGCCCGGTCACCTAGCCGCCCCGTCGCTAGCCGGTCGAGAAGATCTCCAGCGCGCCGGTCTGGCGGTGATCGTTGGCGTCGCCCTCGGGCTCGATCACGTGGCCGTCGACGACTATCGGGCTGTTCCAGTGGCCCGTGTCTCCCGGCAACTTGGCCAGTGGACGGGGGGAGCTGGGTCGGTAGACGTAGATCCCGCCGGACGCGAGGTCG
>DATHGU010000293.1:0-4718 GCA_035317495.1 Solirubrobacteraceae bacterium | reverse complement strand
AGGCTGAAGGCGAACCAGAACAGCGCCACCGAGACGATGTGCGTGGAATGCGGCGTGAAGTTCCCGCGCTCGAAGAGCAGCCGCACGATCGGGGTGGCCAGCACGATCATGAAGGTCGCCGCGGGAATCAGCAGCAGGTTGATCTGGCGCATGCCGATGCCCACGGCGCGTCTCATCGAGGAGACGTCGCGGTCGGCGGCCATCCTGCTGAGCGTTGGAAACAGCACCGTCGCGACCGCCACGCTGAACAGCCCCTGCGGGAGCATGTACACGCGGAACGCGTTGTCGATCGCTCGCGGCGCTTCGTCCGAGACGAGCGTCCCGAACACCGAGTTGATCAGCTGGTCGAGGTTCACGATCCCGAGACCGATCGTCACGGGCAGCATCAGCGTGAAGACCTGCTTGATCCTCGGATCGTGCCAGTCGATGTGCGGCTGCAAGCGGAAGTCGATGCGTCCGAGCGCGCCCGCGGCCATCAGCAGCTGCACGAATGTGGCTGCAAGGATCGCGGCCGCGTACAGGTACAGCTGCTGTTCTTCGCCGTGGAAGTGCGGGCGCAGGATCAGCAGCAGCAGAAGGATCACGACGTTCCACACCGCCGGCGAGATCGCCGGGATCGAGAAGTGATCGTAGGACTGCAGGATCCCCACGAGCAGGCCGTTCAGGCCGAGCAGCAGAACGACGGGGAACAGAACCTGCGAGAGGCCCGCCGTCAGCCCGTCGAGAGCACCGCCGAACTTCGCGCCTGTGAAAAGCGGCATGATCACGCCCGCCGCGAGGATGAAGAACGCCGTGATCGCACCCAGGCCGATCAGCATCACCCAGAAGAGCGTCGAGGCCAGTCGGAACGCCTCTTTGCGTCGGCCCTTCTGCAGCAGTTCGGTGAACACAGGCACGAAGGCCGCCGACAGCGCCGCGTTGGCGAACAGGTTGCTCACCAGGTTCGGCACCTGGAAGGCGATCGTGAAGGCCGAGAAGCGTCCGCTCGTACCGAAGAAGCTCGCCGTCGCGATTTCCCGCACGAGGCCGGCGATCCGCGAGATCCCGGTGGCGATCGAGAAGATCGCCGTATTGCGCGCGACGCGGCCGCCGCCCGGCGGCACCGGGGCAGGCGGTTCCTCCGCGGCAGCTTCTCCGGTGACAGACAAGGCCGCTATAGTACGGCGACCGATCGAGAGATCGGCCAGCCGCGCGCCCGAGCCTTTGCATTCGGGCCTCGCGGCCTTTTCCATGGCCAACATCCACTCCCAGAAGAAGCGCATCCTGCGCTCCGAGCGCGAGCGCTTGGAGAACCGCCAGTACACCTCGGCGATCAAGACGCACTTCCGCAGCCTCGAGTCGCACGTGCAGGGCGGCGACGACGCGGCAGCCGACTCCACGCACCGCGAGCTCGTCTCGACGATCGACAAGGCCGTCAAGCGCGGTGCCCTGCACCGCAACAACGGCGCGCACAAGAAGTCCCGCGCCGCCCGCGTGCGCAGCGGCTCGTCGGCGTAGCCGGCGCGCTACGCCATCATCGTTTGGATCGCTCGCAGAGCGAGCGTGTCCTCGGAGAGCGCCGCGATCGGCGCTCGGCTGGACGCGATCACGGCGCCGCCGCGCGAGTCCAGCTCCAGATCGGCGAGCGCGCCCAGCGCCGCGCGCAGCCGCTCGGGATCGGAGCTCGCGACGTCGGCCACGAACCGCTCGGCCGCCCGCGCGGGCATGCGCAGGCCGCGCTTGACCGTCGCAGCCGACTCTCCCGCGTGCAGCCGCTCGGCGACGGCCAGCGCGTCGCGCAGGCGCTGGGCCATCAGGTAGATAAGTCCGGACAGGCGCTCGCCCTGCTCGCGCAGGTGCATGTAGACGAGCGTCGCCTGGCGAGCATCGGCGCCGACCAGCGCATCGGCGAGCCCATACGCCCGCCACTCGGCGGAGTGGGCGGCGCGGCGCTCGATCTCCTGCGCGTCCACTTGCCGGGCCTCGGATCGCTCGCCGGCCCCTTCCAGCGCCAGCTTCTCGAGCTCGCGCAGCAGGCGCTGCTGGCGCTCGCCGACCTGAGCCACGAGCGCCTTCGCGGCGGCGGCGTCGAGCGTCAGCCCGATCCGCACGCCCTGCTCGCGCGCCCACTTGGGCAGCTCCCACGGCTTGACGGTCATCTGCGCCACGACCTGCCCGCCGGCGCGCCTGACCGCCTCGTGCAGTGCCGGCGGCGCCTTCGCGCGCGCCTCCTCGCGGGCGAACAGCGCGAGTGTCGTGTCAGGCGGCATGCTGGCCATCGCGCGAGCCAGCTGCCGCTCGATGTCCGCCTCGCGCCAGCGCTCGACGCCTTCGACGACGATCACGCGACGGCCGACCGTGAGCGTCATCGCCGCGAGCGCATCGGCGGCGCCCGCGGGCGTGGCGCGATCGCCTTCGAGCAGCTCGACGCTCGTGGCGCTCGCGTCTCCCGTACCTTCCGCGAGCGCGCGCAACCCGGCGCGGCGCTCGGCGATCGCGCCGTGGTCATCGCCGTGGATCAGGTATGCGGGCTTCAGCTCGGCCATGGCCCCGAGTCTATGCATGCCGCGGGGACGCGACGATGCGCACTGGGCGTGCTATCGGACGACCAGGTTGACGAGCTTGCCTGGGACGACGATCTCCTTGACGATCTGCTTGCCGTCGACGTGGGCTTGCACGTTGGGCGCGAGCTTGCAGAGCTCCTTCAGCTCGTCGGCGCTCGCGCCGGCCGCGGCCTGTACGCGATCGCGAAGCTTGCCGTTGACCTGGCAGACGAGCTCATATACGTCTCGCTCGAGCAGCCCCTCATCGGCTTGCGGCCAGGGCGCCTCCCACACTCGTTCGCCCGTGAGGCGCTCGTAGACGTCCGCGCAGACGTGCGGAGCGAACGGGAAAAGCAGCGAGGCGGCGGTCGACAGGGAGAAGCGCAGCGACTCCGCGTCGACCGACTCGCGCAGGCGCGAGCATTCGTTGAGGAGCTCCATCACGGCGGCGATCGCGGTGTTGAAGGTGAAGCGCCGCAGATCGCCGCTGACCTTCTCGATCGCCCAGTGAGTCTTGCGCAGCAGCGCGAGGTCGTCGCCCTGCGCGCCCGCCGCACGTTCGGCCTCCGGCGGCGCCATCGGCGGGCCGGCGCGGTCGGCGGTCTCGGCCGCCAGGCGCCACAGCCGGCCGAGAAAGCGGTGCACGCCCTCGACGCCCGCATCCGACCAGTCGGCGTCCTGATCGGGCGGCCCGACGAACAGCACGTAGCAGCGCGCGGTGTCCGCGCCCACGCGCTCGATGATCGAGGCCGGCGAGACGACGTTGCCGCGCGACTTGCTCATCTTCGCGCCGTCCTTCGTGACCATGCCCTGCGTGAAGAGCGCGTTGAAGGGCTCCTGGAAGTCCAGGTGTCCGAGGTCGGCGAGCGCCTTGCAGAAGAAGCGCGCGTACATCAGGTGCAGGATCGCGTGCTCCACGCCGCCGATGTACTGGTCGACGGGCATCCACTCGCGCAGCGCCTCTCGATCCCACGCGGCGCGATCGTTGTGCGGATCGCAGTAGCGCAGGAAGTACCACGAGGAGTCGACGAACGTGTCCATCGTGTCAGTCTCCCTGCGTGCGCTTGCACCACATGACGGACAGGACGTGTTCACCCAGTCCTCGGCGGCCGCCAGCGGCGAGCGCCCCTTGGGCGTGTAGTCCTGGACGTCGGGCAGCTCGACGGGAAGTTGCTCGTAGGGCACCGGGACGACGCCGCAGCTTTCGCAATAGAGGATCGGGATCGGGGCCCCCCAATAGCGCTGCCTGGAGACCAGCCAGTCGCGCAGGCGGTAGTTGACCGAGGAGTGACCTTTGCCCTCGGTGTCAAGCCAGCGCACGATCGCGCCGAGCGCCTCGCGGTTGGCCATGCCGTCGAACGCGGGCGCCGAGTTCAGGAGCGGCCCGTCGCCGGAGTACGGCAGCCCCTGTGCGTCGACGACGGCCGCGCTCTCCCCCGGCACGGCGGGTGGATCGGCGGGAGAGGGCTCGGCGCTGCGACCGTCGATCACGCGCCTGATCGGTAGGTCGAAGGCGCGCGCGAAGGCGTAGTCGCGCTCGTCGTGCGCAGGCACGGCCATGATCGCGCCCGTCCCGTACTCCATCAGGACGTAGTCGGCCACGTATATCGGGATCAGCTCGCCGTTGACCGGGTTGGTCACCCAGCGTCCGAGCGGAACGCCCGTCTTCGGCTTCTCGACGTTGCCGCGCTCCTCGTTGGTCTCGTTCAGCGCGACGTTCACGTACTCGCGCACCGCCTGCTCGTGCTCGGTGCCCTGCGCCAGGCGCATCACGTCTGGGTGCTCGGGCGCCATCACGAAGAACGTCGCGCCGAACAGCGTGTCCGGACGCGTCGTGAACACCGGATAGTCGATCTGCAGTTCCTCGCAGCGGAACGTCACCTCTGCCCCCTCCGAGCGCCCGATCCAGTTGCGCTGCATCGTCTTGACGTGCTCGGGCCAGTCGATCTCCTCGAGGTCGTTCAGCAGCCGCTCGGCGTAGTCGGTGATGCGCAGGAACCACTGCTCCAGCTGGCGGATCTCCACAAGTGTTCCGCAGCGCTCGCAGCGGCCATCCGCGTCGACCTGCTCGTTGGCCAACACCGTCTGGTCGTGCGGGCACCACTTGACGGCCGCCTCCTTGCGGTAGGCCAGCCCCGAGCGGAACAGCTCGAGGAAGATCCACTGCGTCCAGCGGTAGTAGCTCGGTTCGTGCGT
>DATHGU010000292.1:0-7629 GCA_035317495.1 Solirubrobacteraceae bacterium | reverse complement strand
TTGTGGCGAAACGCGAACGCGGCGAGCGTCGGCATCTTCGCCAGCAGCCTGATGATCTGCATCTTGCGGATGTCCTCGTCGTGGATCTGGTTGGCGTCCGGGTAGAAGGTCGACAGCGCGCCGACCGACGCGACGAGCATGCCCATCGGGTTGGCGTCGTAGCGGAAGCCGTGCATGAAGTCCTTGACGTTCTCGTGCACGAACGTGTGGATCGTGATCTCGTCGATCCACTCCTGCAGCTCGGCCTTGGTCGGCAGCGAGCCGTAGATGATCAGGTAGGCGACCTCCAGATAGCTGGAGCGCTCGCACAGCTGCTCGATCGGATAGCCGCGGTGCTGCAGGATCCCCGCGTCGCCGTCGATGTAGGTGATCGCGCTGCGGCATGACGCCGTGTTCATGTACGCCGGGTCATAGGACATCAGGCCGAAGTCGTGCTCGTCGGTCTTGATCTGGCGCAGGTCGATGGCCCGCACGGTGCCGTCGCTGACAGGCAGCTCGTAGGTCTGGCCCGTGCGGTTGTCCGTCACCGTGACCGTCTGCGCGGGCGCGGCGCCATCGGCGGCCTGCTGCTGCGTGCGCGCGTCGGTCTCGGTGCTCATCTGCCTCTCCTATCGACGGATTCCGATTCTCTATCTCCGATTATGCGACACCTGCGCTGATGTCTCGCCGCTGGCGCGGGCGGCGCTCAGCTCTGCGGCAGGCGCCCGCGCGATGCGACCGTGCGCACCCGCGGAGGCGACGGCAGGGCAGGCTCGCCGTGCGGGCCGCGCCTGCTCGGGCGAGGCGGTCGCGAGCGCGGGTGATGCGGGCGGTGCGGATGCGGCCGCGGACCGGTCCCCCCGTCCTCGCCGCCCGCCGGCTCGGGAGTCTGGCGCACCGCCCAGCGCACGAGCAGGAACAGGGCCACGATCGGGATCTTCAGGAAGACCATCAGCCAGATGAAAGTCCACGCGTCCACGCGCTTCGATCGTATACCGGGCGGCGCATCCGTACAACCCCGCGACTCAGATCCGCGCGACCTACGCAGGGGCGCCACTGAACTGCGTGATCGCGTGCAGCTCGGCCATGCGCTCCTCGATCTCGTCACGCGTGAGGCGCTCGACGCGCTCGGTGCCGAACTCCTCGACGTTGAACGACGCGAGCACCGTCGCGTAGGCCATCGCTCGCCGCAGCAGCTCGTCCGAGAGCCCCTCGTCGGGGTGGGAGGCGATGTAGCCGATGAAGCCCCCGGCGAACGTGTCGCCGGCCCCCGTCGGGTCGACGACGCTCTCCAGCGGATATGCCGGCAGCGCGAAGAAGCCCTCGCGCGTGACGAGCGCCGCGCCGTACTCGCCCTGCTTGGCGACGATCACGCTCGGCCCGCGCGCCGCGCCGCTCGTCGCGCCGGACGCCGCGCCGGCCGGCGCGGCTCTCGAGGGTCCCCAGGAGAGGATCTCGCGAGCCGCCCCGACGAGGTTCGGCTTGCCCGTCAGCTGACGAAGCTCGGCGTCGTTGAGGATCAGGCAGTCGACGTTGGCAATCGCCTCGAGCAGCGAGTCGCGCGCGATGTCGATCCACAGGTTCATCGAGTCGAGCGCCGCGAAGCGCGCGTCGGGAAGCAGCGCGCGCACCTCGCGCTGCAGGTCCGGCTGGATGTTCGCCAGGAACAGCACGTCGCTCGAGCGCGAGCGCTCCGAGAGCTTCGGCTGAAAGCCCTCGAACACACCCAGCTGCGTGTCGAGCGTCTCGCGCGAGTTCAGGTCCCAGCCGTACTCGCCACGCCAGAAGAACGTCCTGCCGTCGGCGATGCGCTCCACGTCGGTCGTGTCGATGCCGCGCTTTCGCAGCACGTCGAGCTCGCGCTCGCCGAAGTCCTCGCCGACCGGACCGACGACGCGCACCTCCTCGAAGAACGCCGCCGCGAGCGCGAAGTGCACGGCGGCTCCGCCGAGCATCCGCTCGCGCTGTCCGAACGGCGTCGTGACTGTGTCGTAGGCGATCGACCCGACAACGGTGATTGGCATGGGCGCGCACCTTAGAGCACGCCCGCGCCGGAGAGCCCGCCCCGGGGAGCCGCCCCGTGCGACCTCGCGCCCGGGGAGCGGGCCCGGATAGCCCGTGCCAGACGCCCATGGACCCTCCGCTAGCCTGACCGCTGATGCGCGCTATCCAGATGACGGAGTTCGGTGGGCCCGAGGTGCTCGAGCTCACCGAGCTGCCAAAGCCCGAGCCCGGGCCCGATGACGTTCTGATCAGGGTGACCCGCGCGGGACTCAACTTCGCCGACACGCACACCCGCACGAACTCCTACGTGCGCAAGGCGACGCTCCCGCTGGTTCCGGGCGGGGAGGTCGCGGGCATCCGCGAGGACACCGGCGAGCGCGTCGTCGCGTTGGTCGGCGACGGCGGCTACGCCGAGTACGCGACGGCTCCGCGCGAGCTCGTCTACCCGATCCCCGACGAGCTGGACGACGGCACGGCGCTGGCGCTCATCATCCAGGGGCTTACCGCCTGGCACCTGTACCGCACCTCCGCGCGCGTGGCCAGCGGCGAGAGCGTCGTCGTGCACGCGGCCGCCGGAGGGGTCGGCTCGCTCGCCGTACAGCTCGGCCGCCCGCTCGGCGCCGGCCGGGTCATCGCGACGGCCTCGAGCGCGGAGAAGCGCGCGCTCGCGCTCGAGCTGGGCGCCGACGTGACGATCGACCCGGCGCCCGAGGGCCTCACCGAGCGGCTGATCGAGGCCAACGGCGGACGCGAGGTCGACGTCGTCTTCGAGATGGCCGGCGGCGCGGTGTTCGACGCCTCCTACGCGGCGCTCGCGCCGTTCGGGCGGATCGTCGTCTGCGGGATCGCCTCGCAACAGCCCAACGAGGTCTCGACCGGCTCGCTGCTGCGCCACTCGCGCTCGGTCGTCGGCTTCTACCTGTTCCACGGCCTGCCTGTGCCCGGCGGGGTGCAGCGCCCCGGCATGTTCGCCGAGGGGCTGTCCGAGCTGTTCGCACGGGCGGCGAGCGGAGAGCTACGCACCGTGATCGGCGGGACCTACCCCTTGGAGCGCGCCGCACAGGCCCACATCGACCTGCGCGAGCGGCGCACGACGGGCAAGCTGCTGCTCGACCCCGCCGCGTGACCCGTAAGCTGCAGTCTCCCTCCTGATGGCCACGTCGTTCGCCGATCTCGGGCTCTCCGAGTCCACCCTTCACGCGCTCGCCGACGTGGGCTACGAGTCCCCCAGCCCGATCCAGGAGCAGGCGATTCCCGCGCTCTTGGAGGGTCGCGACGTGATCGGCCAAGCGCAGACGGGAACCGGCAAGACGGCCGCCTTCGGCCTGCCGATCATGGAGTACATCGATCCCTCCGAGCCGGCCGTGCAGGCGCTCGTGCTGACACCCACGCGCGAGCTGTGCATCCAGGTCACGCAGGCCCTGCGAACGTATGGCGCGCACAGCGGCGTCGACGTGGTGGCCGTCTTCGGCGGGGCTCCGATCCGTACACAGCAGGCCCAGCTGCGGGCCGCCGGGCATGTCGTAGTGGGGACCGTCGGGCGCGTGCTCGACCTGATCTCGCGGCACTCGCTGGTGCTGCACGACTGCCGCTTCCTGGTGCTCGACGAGGCCGACGAGATGCTCGACCTCGGGTTCCTCGAGGACGTCGAGAAAATCCTCTCGCTGACGCCCTCCAGCCGCCAGACGGCGCTCTTCTCGGCGACCATGCCGCCGCCGATCCGCACGCTCGCCGACCGCTACATGTACGACCCCACGATCATCCAGGTGGAGGCTGCGACGCTCACGATCGACACCGTCGCGCAGTTCCAGCTGCCGGTCAGCGCGAGGGACAAGCCGGACAAGCTCGTCGAGGTGCTGCGCGCGGAGGCGCCCGAGCAGGCGATCGTGTTCGTGCGCACCAAGATCCGCGCCGACCAGCTGTTCCGCACGCTGAAGGATCGCGGCCTGAACGTGAGGGCGCTGCACGGCGACATGTCCCAGGGCTCGCGCGACGGCGTGATGCTGGCCTTCAAGGGCGGACGCGTGCCGATCCTCGTGGCGACCGACGTGGCCGCGCGCGGTCTCGACATCTCGACCGTCACGCACGTGATCAACTACGACGTTCCAAGAAGTCCCGACATCTACGTGCACCGCATCGGACGAACCGGGCGCGTCGGGCGCTCGGGCCGTGCGATCACGTTCGTCGAGGAGCGCCAGAAGCGCGAGCTGGAGGCGATCGAACGCCACATCGGCACGTCGGTCGCCCAGTGGGAGCAGGGCGCCGTCGCCCCGCCCACCCCCGTGCGCGAGCGTCCCCGCCGCCATTCCAAGCCGCGCATCTCCAGGCGCGACGAGCAGGAGCCATACGTCAAGCTCGTGCTCGGCGGCGGGCGCGCCGCGGGGCTGCAGGTGGCGGACATCGTCGCCGCCGTCACCTCCTCGGCCGGCCTCGACGGCGAGGCCGTCCGCGACGTGCTCGTGCTCGATCGCTTCTCCTTCCTGTCCGTGCCCGCCGGCGAGGCCGACCGCGTGATCGACTCGCTCGACGGCCATGCGGTGCGCGGGCAGCCCCTCAGCATGCAGCGGGTGGGAGCTTCCTAATCCATCCTCGCCCGAAGGGCGATCATAAAAATCGGAGGAGACCAAGATGTCAACTGCCACGATGCAAACCACCGAGGGCCCGATCGTCTTCGAGCTGTTCGACGCGGACGCGCCGAAGACCGTCGAGAACTTCCGCAAGCTCGCCTCCGACGGCTTCTACGACGGGCTCACGTTCCACCGCGTGATCAAGGACTTCATGATCCAGGGCGGCTGCCCGGAGGGGACCGGCACGGGCGGACCCGGCTACACCTTCGAGGACGAGATCAACCCGCACAAGATCGTGCGCGGCGCGCTGGCGATGGCCAATGCGGGACCGAACACGAACGGTTCGCAGTTCTTCATCGTCACGACCGACGCCGCTCCCTGGCTCGACGGCAAGCACACGGTGTTCGGCCAGGTCACCGCGGGCCTCGACGTGGTCGACAAGCTGGAGGGCGCACAGACCGACGGCGCCGACCGTCCCGTGGAGCCGATCGGCATCGCTTCGATCGAGCTGTCGGACTAGCCGCCGCGACCGCACGGTCGGAGTAGTCTTATTCGGTACAAGCGAGCGATACACAGCGAGCACACAGGGAGAGACTGATGGCGAGCCTCGAGGAAACGCAGACCGTCGAGCAAGCAGCCCCGACCGGCAACGGCGGTGCACCAGACGCCGGCGCATCCGCCGGCGGCGAGATCCCCGTCGAGAACCCGGCGACCGGCGAGATCGTCGCCACGGTCCCCGACCTCGGCCCGGAGGCCGTCGTGGCGATGGCCCAGCGCGGCCGCGCCGCCCAGCCCGGCTGGGAGGCGTACGGCTTCGAGGGGCGCGGGCGCGTGCTGCTGCGCGCTCAGAAGTGGCTGATGGACAACGCCGACCAGGTCGTCTCGACGATCATCTCCGAGACCGGCAAGACGTTCGAGGATGCGACGTTCGCCGAGATCTCATACGCGGGCAACGCATTCGGCTTCTGGGCCAAGCACGCGCCCGAGTACCTGGGCGACGAGAAGGTCAAGTCCGGGCAGTTGCTCGTCAAGGGCAAGAAGCTGATGCTGCGCTATCGCCCGCTGGGGCTGATCGGCGTGATCGGGCCGTGGAACTACCCGCTGACGAACTCCTTCGGCGACTGCATACCGGCGCTCGCCGCCGGCAACAGCGTGATCCTGAAGCCGTCCGAGATCACGCCGCTGACCTCGCTGCTGATGGCCGAAGGCCTGCGCGAGTGTGGCCTGCCCGAGAACGTCTTCCAGGTCGCGACCGGGCGTGGCGGAACGGGTGCGGCCCTGATCGAGGAGGTGGACATGATCATGTTCACCGGCTCGACGAAGACCGGCACGAAGGTCGCCGAAGCCGCCGCCCGGCGGCTGATCCCGGTGTCGCTGGAGCTCGGCGGCAAGGACCCGATGATCGTGCTCTCCGACGCGGACCTCGAGCGCGCCGCCAACTTCGCCACCTACTACTCGATGCAAAACGCCGGTCAGACGTGCATCTCGATCGAGCGCGCCTACGTCGAGGAGCCCGTCTACGACGAGTTCGTCGCGAAAGTCTCAGAGAAAGTGCGCGCGCTGCGCGTCGGCGCTCCGGCCGGGCCGGGCAGCGTCGAGGTCGGCGCGATCACCTTCCCGCCGCAGATGCAGACGATCGAAGACCACGTCGCCGACGCCGTCGACAAGGGCGCGCACGTGCTCGCTGGCGGGCAGTCCTCGTCGCAGGGAGGCGGGCGCTTCTACGAGCCGACCGTGCTCGTCGACGTCGACCACACGATGAAGATCATGACCGAGGAGACGTTCGGCCCGACGCTGCCGATCATGAAGGTCGCCGACGCCGACGAGGCCGTGCGCCTCGCCAACGACTCGCCGTATGGGCTGGCCTCGTCCGTGTTCACGCGTGACACCGAGCGCGGCGAGCAGGTTGCGCGCCGCATCGAGGCCGGCGCGACCACCGTCAACGACGCGATGATCAACTACGCGGCGCTCGAGCTGCCGATGGGCGGCGCCAAGGCGTCCGGCCTCGGCTCGCGTCACGGCGCGGGAGGCATCCGCAAGTACGCCTCCCAGCAGGCGATCGTCGTCACGCCGCGGCTCGCGCTGAAGAAGGAACCGCACATGTACCCGTACAAGAGCCGCACCTCCAAGCTGCTCGCGGGCGTTTTCAAGCTGCTGTACGGCCGCGGTAAACGCGACTAGCAAGCCGGGGTGTCGCCGGGCTCGCGGCTAGCGCAGCGCGAGCCCGAGCAGGCGCTCGAGCTCGGGGATCGTCTGCTCGGCGCTCGTATGGTGGATCGTGGCCATGCCGAGCTCCTCGGCCGGCGTCAGGTTGAACGGCAGGTCATCGACGTAGACGGCCTGCTCGGGGGCCACGCCGGCGCGCTCGGCGCCGAGCTCGTACATGCGCCGCGACGGCTTGCGCGTGCCCTCGACCGCTGAGATCACGACGCCGTCGAACAGCTCGTCGAACAGGTCGTGCGGGTAGCGGTGGACACCCCAGGAGTTCGACACGAGCGCCGTGCGCACGCCGCCGGCGCGCGCCAGCCGGACGGCCTCGACCATCGCCGCGTCCGGTTGCACGCCGGCGAACAGCCCGTCGATCAGCCCGTCCGGCTCGACCCCCAGCAGCGGCGCGAGCTGCTGCTCGAAGTTCGCCTCCTGCAGCTCGCCCTTCTCCAGCGCGATCAGCAGCTCGCGGAACTGCGGGTCCGAGCTGAAGCGTCCGCGCAGGCTCTGCGGGTCGATCTGCACGCGAACGCAGTAGTCGCGAAAGGATGCGAACAGGTTCGTCGTCAGCACCCCGCCCCAGTCGATCAGCAGGCCGCAGTGCGAAGCGCCGTTGGCAGCGGTCCTCAGCGGCTCGGCGCGGTCACTCGCCATACGCCACCGCCTCCGCCTGCCGGGCCAGCTCGAGCACGCCGTCGCCGAACTGCTTCAGGTAGGGGTCGTCGGTCGTGCCGGAGACCGCGCGCTTGTAGTTGCCCTCCATGAAGACGATCGACTTCCACAGCGCAAGCGTGGTGTACCAGCGCAGATCCTGCATCGAGCGGCCGGTGCGCTGCTCGTAGGCCGCGACGAGCCCGTCTCTCGGGGGAAA
>DATHGU010000291.1:0-3170 GCA_035317495.1 Solirubrobacteraceae bacterium | reverse complement strand
CAGGTGCGTGGCGATCAGGAACGTGAGGAAGAACTTGTCGTTCTGATGTATGTGCCAGCCCGCCAGGCGAGGCAGGACGACGCCGTGGCCGAGACTGGAGATCGGAAACGGCTCCGCGATCCCCTGCGTCAGGCCGAGGATGACCGCCTGGAAGTAGGAGATCGGGTCGCGCACGTCGCGACAGCTTACGGATCGGGTCCGTCCGAAAGCGCATGCAGCGCGTGGGCGCTTACCCTCCCGGCGATGCCCAGCGGCGATCCGACCATCGAGCCGTCGCTGGCGGAGATCGCACGAGAGTGGGGGCGGATCGGCTGCGTCGGGTTCGGCGGGCCGCCCGCGCACGTCGCGCTCTTTCGCGAGCTGTGCGTGGAGCGCCGACGCTGGCTGACGGCGGAGCAGTTCGAGCGCGCGCTGGCCGCGACCAACCTGCTGCCCGGACCCGCCTCGACGCAGCTCGCGATCTACTGCGCCTGGCGGCTGCGCGGTCGGCGCGGCGGGCTCGTGGGCGGCCTGGGCTTCGTGCTGCCGGGCCTGCTCCTGCTGCTCGCCCTCTCGGCGCTGTTCCTGTCGGGCCCGCCGCCCGCGTGGCTGCGAGGCGCCGGAATGGGCGCCGGCGCCTCGGTGGCCGCCGTCGCGGTCAGTGCGGGGCTGGGCGTGGCCGCGCCGATCTGGAGGCGCGTCGCAGCAGCCGAGCGTGCTCGCGTGATCGCCTACGCGCTCGCCGGCGGGCTGGCTGCGGCGCTCGCCGGTCCATGGCTGGTGCTCGTGCTGCTCGGCTGCGGCGCGCTCGAGCTGGGCCGCCGGCGCCTCGACGCCGGCCCATCGACCGGGATGCTCGCGGGGACGATTTCGCTCGTCTTCGAGCACGCGGACCACGCGACGGGGCCGCTCGGCCGGGCTGCGGCCGCAGCAGGTCGCGCGATGCATCGCTGGCCGTGGCTGCTGGCGAGCGCCGAGCCCGGCGGCACCGGGGCGCTCGCGTGGACGGCCTTCAAGGTCGGCGCGCTGGCATTCGGCGGTGGCTTCGTGATCGTGCCGCTGATGCAGTCCGACGCAGTCGGGACCTACCATTGGATGAGCCACGGGCAGTTCCTCAACGCGGTCGCGCTGGGGCAGGTCACGCCCGGACCTGTGACGCACACCGTGGCGGCCGTCGGCTATTCGGCGGGAGGCTTCCCCGGAGCGCTGTTGGCCGCGTCGATCGCCTTCCTGCCCTCGTTCTCTTTCGTGCTGCTCGGCGCGCGTCATTTCGAGCGCCTGTTGCTCGATCGGCGCGCGCTGGCGTTCCTCGGCGGCGCCGCCCCGGCGGCCGCGGGGGCGATCATCGGGGCGGCCGTGCCGCTTGCGACGGCGCTGTCGGAGAGTTGGCAGTACGTGGTGCTGGCGGCCGCCGCCCTCGCCCTGCTCGTGCTGCGGCGCGGCGTCGTGCCGACGCTGCTCGCGGCGGGTGCGAGCGGGGCGCTGGTGGCCGTGCTGGGCGCGCCGATACCCCACTGAACGCTGGCTGGGGCGTCCGCCGCGTTCACAATCCGTTCACACGATCGTTTCCGCCTGGTCACAAAACCCGTAAGCGTTCAATAGGTAGGGGACATAACTCTGCGTCGTCGAATATCGGCGTGTGGAGCGCTCGCAGGCCGAAGCGATCTATGACGCGGGTCGGGAGATGGGACGGCCCGGGCCAGCGCGAACGCGACCGGGGCGGCGCGAGCGTGACAAGACCGCATCGATCTCGCGCTGATTGTGTTTCAGAGAACTGCGCGCACATCGTGCGTCAGAGCGCGCGCGTTTGGCGTGAAGGGCAGCGAGAACAGAGAGGCACACGGACATGCGCAAACTAATGATCGGACAGCTGCTCCTTTGTGCGCCGCTCCTCGCAGGCGCGCTGTTGGGGCTGCCATCCGCGGCATCGGCCGCCAAAACGGCGCCCAGGGCTCCCCTCGTTTCGACCGGGGGCGTCAAGCAGGCGCGCGGCTCCACTGCCACGCTCCTCGGAGCCGTCAACCCGCATGGCTTGGTCACGAGCTACCACTTCCAATACGGCCCCACGGTCGCCTACGGCTCGCAGACGACTCCGGGCAGCATTCCGGCCGGCTTCGCGAAGGTCACGGTGGGCCAGGTAGTCGGCGGGATCCTGCGGGGCTATCACTACCGTCTCGTGGCGAGCAACGCAAGCGGCTCGAAGAACGGTCGCGACCGCATCTATTCCCCGAAGAAGACGACCAGCTCCAAGTTTACGCTTGCCAAGTCCTCCGGGCCGACCGTCTTCGGCAGCCCTTACACGCTTACCGGGACGTTGTCGGGCACCGGCGCCGGCAACCGCGGGATCGAGCTCCAGGCGAGCCCGTTCCCCTTCCTCGCGGCCTTCGAAGCCGTCGGGGCGCCGATCGTCACGAAGGCCGTCGGGGCCTTTTCCTCCGTCGGGGCCTTTTCCTTCCACGTGGCGAGCCTCTCGACGACCACGCAGTTTCGCGTGAACACGCTCGACCTGCGGCCCGTCTACAGCCCGATCGTGACCCAGCACGTCGCGGTGCGCGTCATCCTTAAAGTGCGCTCCAGCCGCCGCAGGGGTTTCGTGCGCCTCTACGGAACCGTCGCGCCAGCCGAGGTAGGCGCGCGAGTCTCCTTCCAGCTACGCAAGCCGGCGCGGCCCGGCAAGTCCGAGAAGACATCGGAACGGACGACGAAGTTCGTGACGCAGTTCACGAGCTCCGTGAAACGGGGCACGCAGAAGGTCTCGCGCTTCAGCGCGATCGTGAGGATTCGCACGGGCGGTCGCTACCGAGCATACGTGCAGCCCAAGAAAGGTGCGGTCGTGGCCGGATCGAGCGCGACGGTCCTGCTTCACTCGGCATCGGGCTCAACCGTCAAAGCCAAGCAGAAATAGCGGGCTCAGCCGGCGCTCGTCAGCAGGCCTAGCGCAGCGAGCAGCTCCAGCACGCGCTCGACGCCCCGCTCGACGGTTTCGTCGAGGGTGCCCAGCACGAGGTCGGGATCCGGGGGCGGCTCGTAGGGGGCACCGACCCCTGTCAGGCCGGCGAGCTCCCCCGCGCGCGCGCGCGCGTACAGCCCCTTGGGGTCGCGCTGCTCGCACAACTCGAGCGGAGCGTCGACGAAGATCTCGATGAACTGAAGGTCGTCGGCGGCGTGCAGCTCGGCGGCGGCCTGGCGAT
>DATHGU010000290.1:0-2386 GCA_035317495.1 Solirubrobacteraceae bacterium | reverse complement strand
AGCGCCGCAAACTCCGTGTGGAACTCGACGGCCGGATCGAAGCACGCGATGAACGCCTCGACGTCGCGCGCGGTGTACGCCGCTGCGACGCTGCGATGGAGCTCGACGTTCTGCTCAGACATGCACGCGCACCTCGGCCATTATCCCTCTTCGCATATTGGCCCAAGGTATTGCAAGCCGGTCGCCCGGAATCCCGGGCGTCGGAATCTCGACGCGACGGGCAGATCGGGATCGACCGTGACCTCACCCCGCGTACCTCACAAGCCGTGTTCGAGACACAGCCGGCCCGGACGGCCGGCCATGTAACTGTCGTGGCGGGCGGAGCGGTCACAAATTGAAACAAGAAGCGGAGCCCGGCTCGACCAGGAGGCCGGATGCCGTTTACCGACTCGAACGCACGCGTGGCCCAGAACCCGGCCACGCATAGGCCGATACCGTAGTTCGCAGTTCGTGGGGCGCGCATGCGCGCCCCCGCGGGCCGGCGCACGCGCCGGCCCGGACCACCGTGCATGCACGGTGGTCCCCCCTTAATCGTCGAAAGACTCCTCCTGCATGCGCGAGCGCAGGCGCAGGACGGCCTTCGTGTGCATCTGCGAGACGCGCGACTCGGTCACCCCGAGCACCTCGCCGATCTCGCGAAGCGTCAGGTTCTCGTAGTAGTAGAGGGCGATCACGAGCTTCTCGCGCTCGGGCAGCTTGGCGATCGAGTCGGCTATTCGGTCCTTCAGGTCGCCGACGTCAAGCGCCCGCGCGGGGTCGGGCGCGCCGGGATCCTCGATCGTGTCCATCAGCGACACCTGATCGCCGCTGGAGTCCGACACGCTCCACAGCTCGTCCAGCGCAACCATCGAGGAGTGCGAGATCGCCAGCAGCGAGTCGTTCAGTTCGTCGAGCGAAATGCCGAGCTCGTCCGCGATCTCCCGATCGCTGGGCGCCCGCTGCAGCTGGTTCTCGAGCTTCGCGTTGGCGCGCTCCACTTCGCGCGCCCGCGCCCGCACGCTGCGCGGCACCCAGTCCATCGAGCGCAACTCGTCGATGATCGCGCCCTTGATGCGCATGATCGCGTACGTCTCGAACTTGATGTCGCGGGACAAATCGAAACGCTCGATCGCCGAGATCAAGCCGACCAGGCCGTAGGAGATCAGGTCGGCCTCCTCTACGTGCGGCGGCAATCCAGCGGCGGTGCGTCCGGCTACATACTTGACCAGCGGCGAGTACGCGACGACCAGCCGCTCGCGAACCCGACTATCGCCATCGGTCTTATATCGCCGCCAGAGTTCTCGCAGCTCGATCGGTTTGACGTTTGTCTCCAGGGCTATTACTCCCCCTGTTCAGGCCCGTGGGTGGCTGCGCGCATAGGCATTTCTAAGCCTCGAGGACTCTACCCGAGTGTAAATCTGGGTGCTGGAAACGCTCGCGTGGCCAAGCAGCTCCTGGATGCTGCGCAGATCCGCCCCGCCGTCCAGCAGATGCGTCGCGAAGCTGTGCCTCAGCGCATGCGGCGAGATCGAGCCTCCGCTGCGTTCGCCAATCGATCCCACGCGCGCGGTCCATGTACGCAGCCGCCGGCGTACATCGCTCGTGCCCAGCCGGCGGCCGGTCTTCGACAGGAACAGCGCCTGCGGCGCGTCCGTGCTCGTCGAGGCGCGACCGGCGCGGCCCGTCGTGAGCGCCGGGCGAGCCCTTTTCAGATATTCGTCCAGCGCCTCGATCGCGGGCTCGCCGACCGGCAAAAAGCGCGTCTTGCGGCCCTTGCCCTCGACGCGCAGCTGCTCGTCGTCCCAATCGATGTCGGCCACCCCCAGCGACACGAGCTCCTCCGCTCGCAGGCCGCACGCGTACGCGAGCTCGAACATCGCCCTGTCGCGCAGCTCCAGCAGGCTTCCGGCGGGGATGCCGTCCAGCAGGCCGGCCGCCTCGCGCGCGCTGAGCACGCGCGGGAGATGCGAGGGTCGCCGCGGGGTGGAAACAAGGTCCGCGGGGTTCTCGCGAATCTCGCCATGCTCGCGCTGGCTGGCGAACAGCGCGCGCAGCGCCGCCAGCTTACGCGCGCTGGTGCTCGGCGCCGCGCCCCGTTCGGACAGATGTGCGATGTAGCGGCGCACTTCCTTCGCACCGATCTCGCCGGGCCCCTTCTCTTGCGAGCTCGCCCACCGCGCGAACTGCTCGAGGTCCACGCCATACGCGCGCCGCGTCCGCTCCGCCGCGTCGCGCCGCACCAGGTCGTCCATCAGCAGCCCGATCGCGCCCCGCCACGCCTCCTGCAAGCGCACCGCAGCGCCGGCACGCGCTCGCCCGCCGCCGGCTCGGCCGCTGTCATCCCTCCCGCTGCTCATCGCCACTGCTACTTCGCCGTCACCGGCCTCGCGCCCTGCCTGCGGCCCTC
>DATHGU010000289.1:0-5921 GCA_035317495.1 Solirubrobacteraceae bacterium | reverse complement strand
AGCGCCGCAACTCGCTCGCCTTTTCGGCGCGCGAGGGCTCGATCGCGAGGACCGCTCGAGCGACGTGCCGGAAGAGACTGTCCTGGTCGCGCACTTCCTCGAAATAGAAGTAACGCTCAAGGGAGGAGGGGGGTTCCTCCGCGATGAGCAGCAGCTCGACGACCTTGGGCCTGTACTTCGCCGCCGCTGCATCCCGCCGCTGTCGGGCTTTCGTCGCTGTGGTCACATCACAAATTGTTGTCGATCTGTCTCCGGGCGCTGCGTAGGCGGGGGCGGTCCGCCAGGCACGGGCGGAGATCTTGCCTACCGCTCGTATGCTCGACCGCGCGGAAGGATGCGCCGGACGAGCATGGTCTCCGTCTCGCGGTCGTAGTCGAAGATCACGCGCCAGTCACCGACGCGCAGGCGGAAGTGCTCGCTCGCCGTTAGCCGTCTCACGTCGAGCGAGCGATCCTCGGCGAGGAGGCGATCGAGGCCGCCCAAGACGCGCCTGCGGATTGGCGGATCAAGGCGGCGCAGATCCTTCTCGGCGCTGCGCGTGAAGCGCAGCGACCGCCCGGCGCTCACCCGGCTCGAGATTCGAGGTCTTGCTTGACCTGCTCGTAGGAGACGGTGCGTCCAGCGGCGATGTCAGCGTCGCTCTCAGCGAGTGCCGCTTGGTCCTCGGCGCTCAGCGGCTCGTCGTCCTCGGGACGAGCGTCAAGCCAGGCGCCGAAGCTCTGCCCACGCGAGGCGATGAAATCGAGGGTGGCCTCGGCCTCCTGTTCGCTCAGGTCCTCGACACGCGCACGTAGCTTCTCCTTCGCGGTCATGGGACAAATGCTAGCGCCCAGAGGTACCGCGATCCGGGTGTGATGACAACAGTGACACCTACCCGGTCCGTGAAATAGTGGTGCGCTCGTTGTGCGATGGCGACGCTCTAGGCATCCTCTCCTCGCTGAAACGGCTGCTCTTGGCCGAACCCTGGGTACTCCTCGACCTCCCCTTCGGCCTCTGTCGCTGGCCCACTGCATGACGTTGGCCTGCCGCGCGGTCGTCGGCTGAATCAGCCAAGATTTGGCTACTACACAGGGAAAACTAGACATGGGCGCGGCGGGTTTCGAACCTGCGACCTCTCGCGTGTGAAGCGAGCGCTCTCCCACTGAGCTACGCGCCCTGGTCGTGCCCGATTCTATTGGGCTTCGAGCAGGTGGAGCACGACCTAGACCTCCACGATCACCTTGCCGCTGTTGCCGCCGGTGAACAGCAGGTTGAGCGCGCCGGGCGCGTGCTCGAGGCCCTCGACGATGTGCTCGGAGGAGGTGATCTTTCCTTCGGCGAGCCAGCCGGCGACCTCCGCTCTCGCTTCGTCGAGGCGGTCGAAGTAGTCGAGGATCAAGAAGCCCTCCATGCGCGCGCGCTTGACGATCAGGTTGCGATAGTTGACCGGCCCCGTCATGGTGCCGCGGTCGTTGTAGGTCGAGATCGCGCCGCACAGCACGACGCGCCCGCGCAGCGCGAGCTGCGCGAGGCACGCGTCGAGGATCTCGCCGCCGACGTTGTCGAAGTACAGGTCGAGGCCGTCGGGAGCAGCCTCGCGCAGGCGCGCGGCGACGTTCTCGTTCTTGTAGTCGATCGCCTCGTCGAAGCCCAGCTCGTCGACGATCCATGCGCACTTCTGCGGACCGCCGGCGATGCCGATGACCTTGGCTGCGCCCTTGATCTTGGCGATTTGCCCGACCGTCGAGCCGGTCGCGCCGGCGGCGCCGCTGACGACGACCACGTCGCCCTCCTTGACGCGGCCAACGTCGATCAGCCCGAAGTAGGCGGTCATGCCGGTGATGCCGAACAGGCTCAGCGCGAGCGTCGCGGGGACGCCGTCGGGCAGGCTCTGATAGCCGGTCGCCTGGCTGGCGATCACGTACTCCTGCCAGCCGGTGAACCCGAACACCAGGTCGCCGGCCTTGTAAAGGTCTGAGTTGCTCTTCACGATCTCCGCGATGCCGCCGCCGCGCACGACTTCGTCGATCGCGATGGGGGGCAGGTAGCCGGGCGCATCGTCCATCCATGTGCGGATCGTCGGGTCGATCGACAGGTAGCGCACTCGTGCCAGCGCCTCGTCCGCGCCGGGCTCCGGGATGTCGGACTCCTCGAGGCGGACCGTGTGCTCGTTGACCATTCCCGTCGGACGCTCGGCCAGCACCAGGCGGCGGTTGCGATCGGCCATGCTCGCTCTCCCCTTTGTGAAATCGCTGTGCGACGCCGGACGGCGCCGCGACCATCCTAGAGCGGCGGCGCGTCCCAGCGCGTGTCGACGTTCCGACGGCGGCCGCGTCCTGCGAGGGCGGCCGCGCGGCTATGACCCGAGCCGAACGCCGACGTGCGGATGCAGCCGGTCGCGCGCCTCGGAGTAGGCCGCTGCGAGCGCGTCGACCTCCGCCTGCGGCAGCGTCGCGCCAAAGTCTGCCGGGCCGCCGAGCTTGCGGTAGCCGGCGAGCAGCTTCTTGCCGATCTGCGCGAGCGTGAAGTGCCCGTCGTAGATGCTCTCGATGTAAAGAGCCGCGTTCTCCCTCGCAAAGCGTGCGCTCGCGGGCGAGCCGGTCTCGACCTGCTCGATCGTCGCGTCGAGCAGCTTCCAGCCGCGCGAGCTCAGCAGCGCGTAGCTGCGAAACAGGCCCGCGAGCTGCGCGGCGGGACCGGTCAGCATGGCGGCCTGCGCTTCGCTGAACAGCGGCGGCACGTTCAACTGCGCGGCGCTGTTCGCCGCTTGCGCCGCGCGTGGGGCGCCGGAGATCGCGGTGGTGTCGGCGGGCAGCCCGTTGGCGATCAGCGGCCAAGCCGCCTTCGTGGCCTGCACCTCGCGCGCCACAGGCGCTTCGACGCTCTTCAGCGCGCGCGTGACCGCAAGCAGGTCTTCGCGCTGCAGCTTCAGCGCGGCGGGAGTCGACTGCCTGCTCGATCTTCCGCAGCCGCCGAGCACGGCGGCCGCGAGCACGGCGGCCGCGACGCTACACAGCAGAGGCAGCGTGAGGCGGCGCATGCAGTGTGTCGGTCCTGGGCGTTCGCCCGGGGAGCCCGCGCGAACCTAGGTGCCGAGCAGGTCGACCACGAACACCAGCGGCGCGTTCGGCGGGATCGTGGGCGGCGAGCCTTTCGGCCCGTACGCCAGCGCGGACGGGATGATCAGCTCGCGGCGGCCACCGACCTTCATGCCCGCCACGCCCTGGTCCCAGCCGGGGATCACCTGGCCCTTGCCGAGCGCGAAGGTGAACGGTTCTTTGCGTTTCCACGACGCGTCGAACTCCTTGCCGCCTTTGTACAGCACGCCGACGTAGTTGACCGTCACGTTGTCGCCCGATTTCGCTTCCTTGCCCGTGCCCGTGATCAGGTCTTTGGTGACCAGCTTGCTCGGGGCCTTGCCGGATGGCGGCGTCACCGTCGGTTCTGTCGCGAGCGGACCGCTCGTCGGCGTCGTCGCGGCCTTCGTTTCGCCCGCGTTCGAGAGCGCTTCGTCGCTCTTGTTCTCCTGGCCGACTCCGATCGAGCTGCTCGAGCCGCTCGAGCCGCCGCACCCGGCGATCAGCATCGCGACGCCGAGCACAGCCAGCGCGAGCGCGGCGCGCGAGCCGCGTCGCGCGCGAAGCGCAGGAGCACGCGCGAGAAGGGGGGCGAGGTCGCCGAAGTTGCTCACGGCGGGGCAGCCTAGCGGAACTCGGGCAAGGAGTGTGCGGGTCGCCCGAGCATCGGCGGTAGCATCCCCGGTGGACCGTGCTAGGCGGGGAGGTAGCGGTGCCCTGTATCCGCAATCCGCTCTAGCGGGGCTGAACTCCCCTCCGAGGGGTTCCGCTCCGGTCGCTCCGTCGTCCGGGGCGTCGATGGTCCGGGTCCCGCGCGGTGTCGGCTTGTGAACCAGGTCAGGTCCGGAAGGAAGCAGCCTTAAGCGATCCCCGGCAGGCGCAGCGGGAGCTCCCGGACCGGAGCCGTGGTCGGCGATCGGCGACCGGCAGGCGGAGTCTCGACGAGGGGTGCACGGTCCGCTGTCAGTGGATGCCGGCCCGCGCGCTGCGAACAGGCGCGCTACGAGTGCCGGCAGCGCGCTACGAGCAGCGCTGGAAGATCAGCCACGAGCGGTTGGCGTGCGTCTCGGTGAAGCCCGGCGGCACGCTGACGGGAACGTGCGGATCGTGCGGATCGAGCACATAGTCCCGTTCGACCTGGTTGCTCGCCGGGTCGACGTACACGCCCGAGGAGATGTGGTTGACCTGCGCGCTGACGATCTCCCGCGGGCTCGTCTTCAGATACAACGCGAGCAGCGGCACCGGCGCGTGGTTGGGCACGCCGACCTTTCCGCAGCGCAGCGTGACCGAGTGGTCATCGACGAGCGCCAGCAGGTCGCCTTCGATGTCCTGCTGGCGCGCCAGTTTGCTCAGTTCGCGGTGCGCGCCTTTGTACTGCGAAGGCGCGTACGCGAGCAGCGCCACGAGCACCACCGCCCCGCCGGCCATCCACCAGCGTCGCCGCGGGTCGCCTCGCTGCAGCCGCATCCAGCCGAACGCGCCCGCGCCGCAGAACACGCACAGGATCGCCGAGGTGAGGAAGGCGTAGCGCGTGTTGATCGGCAGCCCGGCAGCGGCCACCGCTGCGAACACCACCACAGCGAGCACGCCGGCGCCCGCCCCCGTGAGCGCGCGGCGGCGCAGCCACAGCAGCGACAGCACGCCGCCGAGCGCCGCGCCGACCAGAACCGGCGGGCGCAGGATCTCGCCGATCCGCCGCGGCACGTACTCGGGCACGTTCCCGATTCCCGTGATCCGCGCCAGCGCGTGAGCCGTGTGGCGCGTGTTCGTCAGCGACCACAGCGCATCGCCGGTGATCGCGAGGTCGCCGAGGATCCACACGAGCGGTCCCGCCGCCGCCAGCAGCGTCAGGCCGAGCACCCGCCGGCGCGAGCGCGGCGTCCGCATCGGGGCCGCGCCCGGCATCCGATCCACTAAATAATTTAAATAGATCCAATACAACCCGGAGAACACCCACGCCTCGGGACGCAGCAGACCGGCGACCGCCAGCAGCGCCAGCACGGGCGTGGCGGCCGGCGGCTCGCCGCGCATCCGACGGCGCGACTCGACGAGCAGCGCGCTCAGCACGAGCAGCATGTAGGGGACGTCCACGTACGCGCGCACCCCGTAGGAGAGGATCGGCACGCGCGTCAGCAGGATCAGCGCCGCCAGCGCTCCCGCGGCACGCCCGAACCACAGGCTCCCGAGCTGGTAGACGACCCAACCGCAGCCGGCCAACGCCAGGAAGCCGAGCGCCACCGTCAGGCCCTCGACGGCGCTCGGCCCCAGCGGGTACAGCACGACGCCGAGGCCCTCCAGCAGCGGGTGGGGCGTGGGCGTGATCGCCACGTCGTACGCCGGCAGTTCGCCGCGCGCCAGCTGCCCGCCCCACGCCAGCGCGTACAACGTGTCGTAGTTGGCGAAGCCCACGCCGCTCACCAGCCACAGCACGGCGGCGCCCGCGGCGAGCGTCACCGGGGTGCCCAGGCGGGTCGCAACGCGCAGGCTGGCGGCTCTCACGAGCGCGCACGCTATCCGCTCGCGCGGGCGCTCGGGTGGGGTCGCGACCGTGGGTAGACTCAGCCGAAGGTGTCCGCACTACAGCAGCCACAACAGCAGCAGCGATCGCTGTACCGCCGGCACCGACCGCGCACGTTCGCCGAGGTGGTCGGCCAGGAGCCGGTCGTGCGCACGCTGCGCAACGCCGTCGAGCGCGGCAAGGTGCACCATGCCTACCTGTTCGTCGGCTCGCGTGGCACGGGCAAGACCTCGATGGCCAAGATCCTCGCGGCCTGCCTGAACTGCGAGCGCGGGCCGACGATTGAGCCGTGCGGTGAATGCGACTCCTGCTTGTCGATCGCGCGAGCGAGCTCGCTCGACGTGATC
>DATHGU010000288.1:0-6073 GCA_035317495.1 Solirubrobacteraceae bacterium | reverse complement strand
TGCTGCCCGAGCTGCAGAAGGGCTCCTCGATCATGCCCGGCAAGGTCAACCCGGTGATCTGCGAGGTCGTCCTGCAGGTCTCCGCGCAGGTGATCGGCAACGACACGGCGATCACCGTCGCGGGCATGCAGGGCCAGTTCGAGCTCAACGTGCGCATCCCGCTGATCGCCCGCAACCTGCTGCAGTCGCTGCGCCTGCTGTCCTGCACCGCGCGCGTGTTCGCCGAGAAGTGCGTCGACGGGATCGAGGTCAACAGGGCCCGTGCGCGGGCCTCGGCCGGCGCGACCCTGGCAGTCGCCACGGCGCTCAACGGAGCGATCGGCTACGACAAGGGCACGGTGATCGTGCAGAAGGCCACCGCCTCCGGCCGCCCGCTCCGCGAGGTCGCGCTCGAGGAGGGCGTCGACGCGAAGCTGTACGACGACACGATCGACCTGCGCAAGATCGCGCGCGGCAACAAAGGCTGATCGGCGGGCAGATGGGGAGGCGTCGCGGGCGTCGCGCAATCTCGATCGTCGCGGGGGCGCTCACGCTGGCGGGCGCCGCGCTGGCGGCGACGATCGTCGCCTCCTCGCCCGCCGCGCCCAACGTCGCCGCGACGCCCTGCGGCCCGGCCGCGGCGGAGGTGCTCGCGAGGACCGCCGGGTCGGTCGCGGAGCGGATCTACGCGGGCGAGGTGAAGAGCTCGGCGACGCTCGGCGACAAGCACCAGATCGAGAGCGACGGAGCGCTGCTGAGTGCGGTCGCCGGCGGCGACCGCGCGGCGATCAAGGCGGCCGTGCACCGCCTCCTGTACTCGCACACGCACATCGTTCGGCTGCGCATCAGCCGCGGCTCGCAGCTGCTGGCGGACGAGGGTGGCCCGTACATCCTCGCGCCGATCAGCGGGACGCTGCGCTCGCACGGCCGCACGATCGGGCGCTTCGTCTTCTCGGTGCAGGACGACGTGGGATACGTGAAGCTCGTGACACGCTTCATCGGCGCCCCGCTGATCCTGCGCACGGCCGCCGGCCAGGTGCCGGTCGAAGGGCTGCTCAGCCCCGGCCCACCGAGCATCCCCGATCACGGGCCGGTCGAATACCGGCATACGGCGTATGAGGCGTACTCGTTCAACGCGCGCGCCTATCCGAGCGGCCGCCTGCGCGTCTCGCTGCTGCTGCCCGTCCCGCGCTCGCTGGCCTCCAAGAGCTGCGTGCGGATCAAGGCCGCGGAGCTGGGAGTCGTCGCGCAGCACATCTCCCGCCGCTTCAAGCTCTCGCCGGCGAGCTTCCCGCCGTACATCAAAGTGACGCACACGCTCACGGATGCCCTCGTCTATGTGCGCTCGGGCTCGCGCGAGCTGGCCGGCAGCAGCCGGCCGGGCCCGTCGCGCCTGCCGTCGTCCGGCCCGCTGCGCCACCGCGGCGTCGACTACGAAGTCTCCTCGTTCGCCGCGCCCACGTCGGTCGGGCAGGTGCGCGTGTACGTGCTCGTCGGCCGCTAGTCGCCGGGCAGCGCCTTGAACAACCGCGCGACCGCCGACGCCGCAGGCTTGGCGGCGCCGCCGTACGTGAACAGCCCCTTCTGGTTCATGCCTTCGATCAGGCGCAGGTGGGGGAGCTTGAGGTGGATCAAGCCCCCCTGGAAGGTCGGCGTGATGGCATAGTCGCGCAGGGTCCACACGAACATGCCGGTGAGCTGCGGCTCGGCGGCGTAGACCGCGATGTGGCGCGCGAGCAGGCTCGACTGAAAGCCGTAGCTGCCGGGCGATCCGGGGCGGTTGAGCGTGTTGGATTCGGCGCCGAACTCGCTGATCACGAGCACCCTGCCGGAGAACGTCCGCTTCATCGCCGTCAGGCGCGAGCGCATCATGCTGTTCTGCCGCGAGGCGCTGAGCCGAGGGGAGTCATACCAGCCCGTGTAGTCCGTCTCGGCGATCGCGTCGACGCCACGGTAGAGCGCGCCCGCCCGCACCGGCGGATGGTCTCCCCACACGTCGACGGCGACCATCCGCCCGGGGTCGTGCGCGTGCAGCCACTTCGTGAGCGCCTGAACGTAGTTCACCTCGAATGCGTTACGGCCGTTGGCGGCGACCTCGTTGACGAGGTTCCACGCGAAGATCGACGGATGAAGCTGTGCGGCGAGCACCGTCGTGTGCGCCTGCTGTTCGGCTTCGCGCTGGAGCGTCGGGCTGTTCGAACGCCAGTTGGCCGCGCCTTCGACGGGGCCGACGCCCTGCCACACGAGGATCCCGGCGGCGTCGAGGCGTTCGAGCAGCGCGGGGTCGAGCGGGTGCTGCGTGCGCACGGCGTTCGCGCCGATCGCCTGCAGCTCGCCGACCAGCGTGTCCTGATCGCCGGGGCTCAGCACGTCTCCGTGGCCTTGCGCATCCTGTTGGATGGAGGCCCCGCGCAGCTTCAGCCGGCGGCCGTTGAGGTACAAGCGCCCGGCGTTCCACGTCAACTGGCGCAGGCCGATGCGCGCGGAGTAGCCGCTCTCCTGGCCGACCGACAGGGATAGCGCATAGAGGTTGGGGTCGCTGGGCGACCAGAGCGCGGGCGCAGAGATAGTCACGCTCGTGCTGAAGCTCGCGGTGTCGCCGTGCGCGACCATCTGCCCGGGGAACGCCACGGGAATGCCCTGGGCGCCGTTCGTCAGCGTCCCCCGTGGCGCGATGACGCGGTCGGGTCCGTTGTTGCGCACGCGCGCGCCGAGCTGGACCGTCGCCTGCGCGGCCTGCGGCGAGTCGGGTTGCAGCGTCGTCTGAACGGTCGGTTCGAGCAGCTCGCTCGCGCCGATCGGGCGCACGCTGACCTCGCCGTTCAGCCCGCCCCAGTTGAACCACGTGCGATGGAAGCCCTGCCGGCTCTGCGCGCCTGGGTCGCGCCAGTCGATGCGCACGACGAGCGTGTACGCGCCGACGGCCAGGTCGGCGCGGCCTTCGAACGGCAGGTAGGAGCCGCGGTGGGAGACGAGCGGCTTGCCGTCGAGGAAGGCGCTCGCCTTGAAGCTGGCCGAGCCGAAACTGAGCGCGTACGTGCCGGCGGTGGGCGCCTGGAAGCTCGTGCGGTACCAGGCGACGGAGCCGTCGTAGTTGCGCGTGCCCGCGCGTCCTTTGACGTGCAGCGGATCGACGTCGCTGGGAACGGTCACCTGGCGCCCGGCGAACCCGCCCCGCTGCCAGCCGCGCGCGAGCCCGCGGTCGGCCGGATCGAGCGCGAGCGTCCAGTCGCTCAGCGCGATGCGCCCGGTCGGGCCTTCTGTGATCGGCGCGCCGGCCGGTGGTGCCTGCGCCGAGGCGGCGGCCGTCGCGAGCGCGACGCACACCATCAGGGCGGCGAGCGCCGCCTCCTTTCGCCGGGAGAGCATCGCTCTGCCTTCAACAACGGGCGATCGCGTTCGGAGCGGCGGCCGTCCGCCGGCTCCGCGGGGCGGGGGTCACCCGGCGATCGCCCTGGCCGCGTCGGGCGGCGCGTCGGCGCCGGCGGCCGCGTCACCCGCACCTCCCGCGTGAGCCGCTCCGTCGAGCATGCGCTCGAGCAGCATGTGGGCGCCCGCTTTGGAGAGTGGCTCGTTGAGGTTGCCGCACTTGGGCGATTGCACGCAGGAGGGGCAGCCGCTGGAGCAGGGGCACTCGGAGATCAGTGCGTGGGCGTCGCGGCAGAGCTCCTCGAAGCGGGCGAAGGCCGTGCGCGAGATGCCGATGCCGCCGGGGTGGCCGTCGTAGAGGAAGATCGTCGGCGAGCCGGTTTGCGGGTGGAAGTTGGTGGACAGCCCGCCGATGTCCCAGCGGTCGCACATGGCGATCAGCGGGAGCACGGCGATCTGCGCGTGCTCGGTGGCGTGCAGCGCGCCGAGCAGCGCCTCGAGCGGGATCTCGTTCTCGAGCTGAGCGGAGTCGAGCTCGAACCACAGCGCCTGCGTGGCGAAGCTGGTGGGCGGCAGCTCGAGCGCGACGAGCTCGCGGAAGGAGTGGTCTGCGACGCCCTTGCGCTGGTAGGCGAGCACGGTGTCGGTGACGCTGACCTCGCCGAAGGAGAGCGTCACGCCGAGCGCCTCGCGGCGGTCGAGCAGGCGCACGATGTCGGTGTCGGTGGTGCGCTTGGGCTGCGTGTACCAGTCGCCGCCGAACGGCGCGACGAGCGCGCGGCGGCGCTCGAGGTCGAGCTCGCGCACCTCATAGGAGCGGCCGAGATGCAGGTAGATGGCGCCCTCGTGCACCGTCGAGTGCGCGCGGGCGGCCTCGGTCGAGCCGAGCAGCTCGCCGGAGGACACGTCGACGATCGCGTACTGCTCGGGAGATGCGGAGCGCAGGGACACGTCCGCGGCGGGATATCCGCCGGGGCGTCGGGGGACGTACGTGCCGCTTGCGGCGCCCGGCCTTCTGCGAAGGTCGCCGGAGCTCAGCAGGATCTCGGCGTGAGCCTCCCAGCGTGGCCCGAGGAACTCGGCGTCGTCGTGCGATAGCGGGCCCTCGTGGGCAGAGCAGAGCAGGTGCTGGCGGTAGATGAGCGGGCTCTCGTGGTCGAGGATCGCGGCCTCGACCGGCCTTTGCAGGAAGTCCTCGGGGTGGCGGCAGAAGAACTGGTCGAGCGCGTCCTCGCCGGCGATGTACAGCGCCAGCCCGCGCCCGCGGCGCTCGATCGTCGAGCGCCCGGCGCGTCCCCACATCTGGCGCAGCGAGGCGACGGTGCCGGGGAAGGTGACCACGACGGCGGCGTCGAGCGCGCCGATGTCGATGCCGAGCTCGAGGGCGTCGGTGGTGATCACGGCGCGCAGCTCGCCGCGCGCCAGGCGGCCCTCGAGCTCGCGCCGCTGCTGGGAGGTGTAGCCGGCGCGATACGGGACTACGAGCTCGGCGAGCTCGGGGTGCGTGCTCTGCAGGTCTTCTTTGACGAGCCGGCTGAGCAGCTCGACGGCCTTGCGCGACTTGATGAAGCAGATCGTGCGGGCGCCCTCTCGCACGAGCCGCGCGAGCAGCTCGGCGGCCTCGCCGAGCGCCGAGCGGCGCTGGCCGAGCGCCTCGTCGGTCAGCGGCGGGTTCCACACGGCGATCCGCCGGGCGGGCGCGGGCGAGCCGTCGTCGTCGATCAGCCTGACGTCCTGCAGGCCGGTGAGGCGCTCGGCGAGCTCGGCCGGGTTGGCGATCGTGGCGGACGTCAGCAGGAAGCGCGGCTCGGTGCCGTAGGCGGCGGCGATCCGGCGCAGCCGGCGAAGCACGTTGGCGACGTGCGAGCCGAACACGCCCCTGTATACGTGTGCCTCGTCGACCACGACGACGGCGAGGTTGGCGAACATGTCGGCCCAGGCGGCGTGGTTGGGCAGGATGCCGACGTGCAGCATGTCGGGGTTGGTGAGCACGACGTTGGCGCTCTTGCGGATCTCCGCGCGCGCCTCGCGCGGGGTGTCGCCGTCGTAGATCGCCGGGCGAACGCGCTTGCTCAGGCCGAAGGAGGCGAGCGCGCGCGCCTGGTCCTGGGCGAGCGCCTTGGTCGGATAGAGGTACAGGGCGCGTGCGCGAGCGTCGCGGCAGAGCACGTCGAGCGCCGGCAGGTTGAAGCACATCGACTTGCCCGAGGCGGTGCCGGTCGTGATGATCGTCGGCCCCTGCCAGGCGCTGTGGAGGGCCTCTGCCTGGTGGGAGTAGAGCCGCTCGACGCCAAGGCGCTGCAGGGCCGCGAGCACGTCCGGATGCAGCTCGCGCGGAGGCTCGACGAGCTTCGCCCGTCCGGGCCCCTCGTGGGCCTCGCGCACGAGCCGCCCGTCGGCCAGCCCGGCGTCCAGAAGCGCGCTCCACGGCTCGGTCTGGCGATCTTGGGCCACGGGTTGCGATAGTAGAGGCGATGGCTCCTTGCACCGAGCGCCACGGCGACGATTCCGCCAACGAGCGGTCGAAAGCGGATACGCAGGCGCGCGTCTTCCACCACAGCCGCTTCACGCCGGAGCGGATCGCCGACGAGCGCGCCGGACGCGGGCTGAGCGTGTCGGTGTGCCTGCCGGCGCGCGAATGCGCGGAGACGGTGGGGGAGATCGTGACGGTGCTCGCCGAGCTGCGTAGTGCCGGCGTGATCGATGAGCTGGTGGTCGTGGACGC
>DATHGU010000287.1:0-6099 GCA_035317495.1 Solirubrobacteraceae bacterium | reverse complement strand
CCTCCCGCCTCTTCGAGGCGCACGATGTGTAGCTTACTACCGGTGCGGTTCCGGCACGATGGTCTCGCCGCGCGCCAGCATCGCGACGAGCTGCTCGATGCGCCTGGCGCGCGTGTCGGTTCGCTTGGCGGCGTGGATCCGGTAGAGCACCGCATAGCGGTTCTGCGCCGTGAGCATCTCGAACATCGCGTTGGCGGCGGGCTGCGCGGCGAGCGCGGCGGCGAGGTCGGGAGGCACCTCGATCGAGCTCTGCCCGGCGTACGCTGACTCCCACCGGCCGTCGGCCTTGGCGCGCGCGATTGCGTCGAGCCCGGCCGGCCGCATCCGCCGTTCGCCCAGCAGCCGCTCGACGATGCCTACGTTGCGCTTCGACCAGGGACTCCGGGCTCGCCTGGGTGTGAACCGCTGGCGATAGCTGCGCTCGTCGCGTCGCCTGATCTGACCGTCGATCCAGCCGTGGCACAGCGCCTCCTCGAGCGCCTGGTCGTAGCTCAGGGCGGTCGGCTCGTGCGCGCCCTTCTTGGCGAGCACCAGCCACACGCCGTCGTGGCGCTCGTGGTTGGCGCCGAGCCACGTTCGCCATGCGGCGACGTCATCGACGATCAGCTCGGGCAGCGGATCTGCCATGCGATGAGAGTCTGCCACCAGCGCGCCGCACGGCTGGCCGGCGGAGGCCGTCGCCGGGGCGAGGCGCGGCCCCCCTCGATGGCCGGAAACCCGCAATTAGCGGGGAAGGTTGGACGGACGTACGATCGGAGCGAAGTCGGGTAAGGGCTAGGCTTCCGCGGTCGAAACTCCTATTAAGCGGAGAACGAAAGGTCACGATGGCGAGCCCCACCCACACGCCCACACAACAGCCCTTCACGGGAGCGTTTGGAATCATCCAGAGCCACCCCGACGAGCGCACGAGCGTCGTGGCGCTCGAGGGCGAGCTCGACCTCGGTCGCGCGCCGAACCTCAAGTGGGCGCTGGTGGACTCGCTCGACGCCGGCTACAGGCAGCTCGTCGTCGACCTCACGCACGTGACCTTCATGGACTCGACGGCGCTGGGCGTGCTGGTCGGCGTCAACAGGAGCCTCGACGTGGGCGCGCGGATGTCGATCGTCTGCGTGCACGCCAATGTGCTGAAGATCTTCGAGCTCTCGGGCATGGACGGCACGTTCGCGATCTACCCGACGCTCGACCAGGCGCTCGCCTACGTACGAGGGCACACGTCGCGGATCGGTTGAGAGGCGGGGGCCGCTGATGGCGAGCTACGCAAGCCGGCTCCTGTCAGCTTCTCGCCGACGCGGTGTGCTCGCGGCGATCGCCGCTGCATGCTGCGTGCTCGGCTGCGCCTGGCTTCCGGCGGCGCCGGCCGATGCCAAGCATGTCAAGGCGGTCTCCGCGCCGGTGGCCTCGAGCGAAGCGACCACCGCGCCGCAGAGCAAGAGCGCCGAACGGGAAGCAAAGGCCGAAGGCTCGGGGGCGAGCCAATCGCCCGCCGCCGCCGCCGCGCCCGTCGAACGACCGTCTGAATCGGCCGCCGTCGGCCACAAGCGGCGCGGGCGGCCGAGCAGGCGCCCGGCGAAATCTCAAGCGGGCGAAGCGCCCGCGGGCGTCGCCAGCGGGCCGCGATCGGCGTCGCGCGGGGGAGCTGGCGCCGGCAAGCCAAGTCACAAGGCGACGGGTCCGCGCAGCAGCTCGACGAGCGCCTCCGCGCAAGAACCGACGCAGTCCGGCGAAACGTCAGCGCAGCGCAGCGCAGCGCTCGCGCGCCAGAAAAAAGGCAGCGGCCGCAAAGGAAAAGCCGGCAAGACGGTGACCTCGGCGCTGCGCCAGGGCACGGCCAGGGGCGCGTCGAACGCGCAGGTGCCGGCCGGCCAATCGAGTGAACCCAGCGCCGTGGCCACAGCGGCTGCGGTCGGCACGACCGCAACCTCCAGCGTCGTCGCGCCCGCCGCCGCGAAGACCGCTTCGGCCGCCGGCGTCCACGCGCGGCGGGTCGCGCGGCGGACTCGCCATCGCGTGGCGAAGAAGCCGGCCGGTCGCCGCGGGGCCGCCGGCCCCCCGAGCACGGCCACGCTGCTGCTCCCGACCGTGGCGAGCGCCACAACTCCGGCTCGCGCGCCGCGCGTGGCGGCCAAGAAGACGCCGGCGCCGACCAGCCAGCCGGCGCTCGTCAAAACGATCACGCGGATCGTCGGCGTCGTGCCGATGGCCGTGTGGATGCTGATCGCCGCGCTCGTCGCGCTGGCGCTCGCGCTTGGCGTGCGCTCGCGGCTGGCCGCGCGGCGCACGCGGCGGCTGGAGCGTCAGCGCGGACAGCTGCTCGAGGACGTGGGGCTGTTGCAGGCGGCGCTGCTCCCCGTCCCGCCGATGCGGCTTGGCCCGGTCGGCACCACCGCTGCATACCGCCCCGCCGACGGGCCCGGAGCCGGCGGAGACTTCTATGACGTGTTCGCGCTCGAGGGTGGGCAGCTCGCGGTGATCATCGGCGACGTGTCCGGGCACGGGCGTGAGGCGCTGCCTCACACGGCGCTGCTGCGCTTCACCGTGCGGGCCTATCTCGAGGCCGGCCTGCCGCCGCGCAAGTCCCTGCAGACGGCCGGAACGGTGCTCGAGCGCCAGCTCGGCGACTCGTTTGCGACCGTCCTGGCGGCCACCTATCACCCGCGCCGGCGCACGTTCACATATGCCTCCGCCGGTCATCCCCCGCCGATCGTGATCCCCCAGCCGGCGACGGCAGGCGACGCCCGGTCGATCAAGCCGGTGACGGCCGGCTCCGCCCCGCCGATCGGCGCAGGGATGCGGACGGGTACGCGCCAGACAGTCATAGCGGTGCCGGGACCGGCGCAGCTGTGCTTCTACACCGACGGTGTCACCGAGGCGCGCGTGGGCACGGACCTGTTCGGGGATGCGCGACTGGCCGCCGCGCTCGCCGCCCTGGGACGCGGCGCGAGTGCGGCGACCCTGCTGGACAGCGTGGCCGAGCAGACGGACGCCCGACCCGACGACATGGCCGCCTGCCTTTTGCGCGTCGAGGGCGGCGCCGGCGCGCCGGCGATCCTCGTGGAGGAATTCGAGCTCGACCGCGACACGGCCGCCAGCGCGCGCACCGAGCGCTTCCTGATCGCCTGCGGCGTGCAGCCCGCCGAGCTGGCAGAGATCATGCACGAGGCGCGCGCGCAAGCCGAGCGCTTCGACACCGTCCTGCTCGAGCTGCGCTTCGACGGTGCTGCGCCCGTCGTGTCGATGCATCACGACAACGTGGTCCACACGGCGGAGCTCGCCGCGGCGAGCGTGTCCTAAGGTGGAGTCATGAGCACCGTCCCGAAGCTTGCGCCAGATGCCGCGATGGTCCTCGGGATCGCCGCTACCGCGATCCCCTTCGCGCGAACGCCCGAGGATCAGGCCGAGCGCTGGCTGCGTGTCCTGCGCCTGCACGGCGAGGTCGGCAGCGCGCTGCAGGCGCTCGGGGTGAGCGAGGTCCCGCTGACCGACGAGCGCGACGCGGCGGGGGACGGCATCGCCGGCGAGCGCGTCGTGGCCGCCGGCGACCCCGAGGGTCGCGACGTGATCGCGCTCGTCAGCGATTGCGCCGCGCGCATCGCGCTCGAGCGTGAGGAGCTGGGCATCGGCACCACGGACGTTCTGCTGGCAGTCATGCACGTTTACGGGACCGTCTTCGAGCGTGCGCTCCGCGCCCATGGCACCGATGCCGACGAGCTTGTCGAACGCCTCGGCGTCGAGCTGCCAGAGTTGCCCGACAGCTAGCCACAGCTGCCCGACAGCGATAAGTGCGTTCAGGCCCTGACTTCCGGGTCGTGGCAGCGTTGCCGATATATGAAGTGTGAGCCGCGCCGCGCGCCCCGACCCATCCCTACCCGAACAGCTGCTCCCGATGGGGCTGCTGAGCGATGCGCGGCTCGCGCGGCTGGCCTCCGCGGGCAGCGCGCGGGCGTTTGCCACGCTGTACGAGCGCCATCATCAGGCGCTCTACCGGTACTGCTACTCGATCGTGCGCAATCCGCAGGACGCGCAGGATGCGTTGCAGAGCGCGCTGGCGCGCGCATTCGCCGCGCTGAGGGGACGCGAACGCGACCTGGCGGTGCGGCCCTGGCTGTTTCGGATCGCGCACAACGAGGCCGTCTCGATCCTGCGCCGTCGACGAGGAGAGGAGCCGCCGGTGGACGAGCTGGAGCCGGCCGCC
This sequence comes from Solirubrobacteraceae bacterium, assembly GCA_035317495.1. GTDB lineage: Bacteria > Actinomycetota > Thermoleophilia > Solirubrobacterales > Solirubrobacteraceae > Palsa-744. The sequence continues at coordinate 1,907 of DATHGU010000287.1, read as the reverse complement.
GCGCTCGACGTGGAGGGCGCGGTCGACCAGCGCGAGCGGCTCGCCTCGTTGGTCGCCGACCTCCAGGCGCTGCCGCTGCGCCAGCGCTCCGCACTGGTCATGCGCGAGTTGAGCGGCCTGTCGATCGAAGAGATCGCCAGCGCGCTGTCGATATCGCCCGGGGTGGCCAAGCAGACGCTGTTCGAGGCGCGCAGCTCGTTGCAGTTGTTCGCCGAGGGGCGTGCGATGGACTGTGAAGAGGTTCGCAGAGCGCTGTCCGGGGACGGGCGGGCGCTGCGCGGTCGCAAGCTGCGCGCACACCTGCGCGCGTGCTCGGCATGTCGTGAGTTCCGCGCGCAGATCGACGTCCGCAGCGCCGATCTGCAGGCGCTCGCGCCCGCCCTCCCGGCAGCCGCGTCGGCGGCCGCACTGAGCGGCCTGCTCGCACATGGCGCCGGCGCCGGGCACGCCGGTGGCGCGGCCGCCGCCGCCGGCACCGCGGCCTCGAGTCATGCCGCGCAAGCGCTGCTCGTCAAGGGCCTCGTGGGGGTCGCGCTGGTAGGGGGGGCGACGGCCGGCACCGTGCGCCTCGCGTCCAGCCCGACCGCGCACAGGCATCCTTCGCATCGACACCACGCCGTGCCCGCCGCCGGCCGCGGCGCCGAAGGCCGGGCCGCGTCCACGTCCTCGGCGGCCGGCCGGGCGACGAGGGTCGCCGGCCGCGACGCGCGACGCGCGGTTGGCGCGCTCGGCGCCGTGGCGCCGCTCGCGGGCAACAGCTCGCTTGAGTCTGCGCATGGCCTCGCGCGCGGAAAGGAAGCGGGCGTCAAGCCCGGATCGCGTCGAGGATCGGGCAAGAGCTCGCTCGCGCCGCGTCGCGGCGTCGGCGCTCGAGGCGGGCCCAAGCACGTCCGGAGACCGCCACCACCGCAGGCGAAGTCGCGGAAGCCGCCGTCGACGAAATCGCCGCAGGCGCCCAGCACACATGACGAAACTCCGCAGGGAGGATCGAGCGGCGAAGCTCTCGTCCGTCGGGGCGCCAAAGCTCCCGCCGACCAGCCGCTGCAGGAAACGGAAGCGGCGCAGCCGACGGCAAGCGCGCCAGTCACGACGAGCGGGGTCGCAGCGCCCCGCTGATCTGCAGTTGGGGACGGCCGGCGGCGAGCGGGCACGCGGGTAGCGCCTGACTTTCCGGCACGCCGCGCGTATTAGCGATGAACCATGATCCAATCAATCAATACGCCGCTTTCCGAGCTTTGTCCGAGGAACGGCGCAAGGAGGCTCCGATGATCCGCAAGATGCTTCTCGCCGCCTCGGCGGCTGCGCTAATGAGCACCCCCGCTTGGGCGCTGCCAAGCCAGGCGTCGACTCACGCCACCGGCCACGGGCCGAGCACGACGCCCAACAACGTCGATAACCCGGGCAAGGGCCACGGCAACGGCAACCAGTCCGGCACGTTGGGCACCCACGGCAAGTCGCACAAGTGCAAGCCGCAGAGCGTGGGCTTCATCGTGTCGGGGACGTTCGCCGCTACGGCTCCTGCTCTGACGCTGAACAGCGACGGAACCTACAGCGGCGAACTGAAAGTCAACGTCGCACACACCAACCACCACGCGATCGGTGAGAAAGAAGGAAAAGTCACCATCGTCGAACAGACCTACCCGCTCACGAAAGTGCATGTGACGTTCGGGCTCGCCGACACGAACGCCAACGGCGCCGGGCTCGACGACCTCAAGGTCGGCGACCGCGTGATGCTGATCGGCAAGGTCACCAAGCTGGCCAAGAAGTGCCACGGCAACTTCACAGCGCAGAAAACGATCCGCAAGGTGGTCTTCAACGACTCTGCGACGGTCTGACGGTCCACCCCCGATCGGATGATCGGCGACGTGGGCCGACGCACGCGACAGGTTGCGTGCGTCGGCCCGCCG
>DATHGU010000286.1:0-6473 GCA_035317495.1 Solirubrobacteraceae bacterium | reverse complement strand
CTCGCGTCGGCGCTGAGCGTGGCGGGGTGTGCGGGCTGGGTGGGGCTCGGTTCATACCTCCCGAGCCGACCGTCGCGCAGCTCGAGCACGCGGTCGGCGAATGCCGTCGCCTGCGGGTCGTGCGTGACCATGAGTACGGCGATCTGCTGCTCTCGACAGACCTCCCTCAGCAAGGCGAGCACTTCGTTGCTTCGCTGGGTGTCGAGGCTTCCGGTCGGCTCGTCGGCCAGCACAAGGCGGGGTTTCATCGACAGCGCGAGCGCGATCATCAGCCGCTGGCGCTCGCCCATCGACAGCTGCTCGGAACGGTGCTTCAGGCGCTGGCCAAGGCCCAGGCGCTCGAGCAGCGGACGCACGCGCTCCTCAGCCCCCCGGCGGTCGGACAGCCATAGCTTCAGGGCGGCGTTTTCGATCACACGTGCTCCCGGCAGCAGTTCGGCGGTCTGAGAGATGAACCCCAGCTCGTACAGCCGGTATCTCGCCGCCTCCTCTTCCGAGAGCGCCGAGATCTCCCGCCCGTCCAGCAGCACCGCGCCGCTGTCGGGACGCAACAGCGCCGCGACCAGCATCAACAGCGTCGACTTGCCCGAGCCGCTCGGCCCGTACAGAGCGAGCAGCTCACCGGTCCCGATCGACATGGTGACGCCGTCCACGGCGCGGATCGGCTCGCCTTCGCCGACCCTGTAGTGCTTGACGAGCTCGCGCAGCTCCAGCACTAGGAGATGCCGCCGCGCTGGGCGTCGCGACGGCTCGCGCTGAGATCCGGGAACTCGATCACGTTTCCGGGCGGCGACTGGGGTCCGGGGGTCAGTCGCCCGCCGGCCAGCGACATGATCCGATCGGAGAGCAGCGTCGCCTGGGGATCCGAGACGCTCATCAGAACGCCTATTCCGAGTTCACGGCTCAGCGTCCGCAGCAGCGCGGTCAGCTCGTCGGTCTCGCGCATACCGAGCGCATCGGTCAGGTCGTCGACGAGCAGCAGCACGGGCTCGCCGGCAATCGCCTGGGCGATCTCCACCAGCGCGCGCTCCCAATCGCTCATGCTCTCCCACAGCTGGTCGGCGCACGCCGGAGCCCCGACCCGCTCCAGCGCCGCGCGGGCGCGCGCGTCAACAGTCGCGGTCGAGCGTCGGCGCTCCGGCCCGCGCCGCATCCGGCTCCACCATTGCGCGCGGGCACCCTCTTGCGCGAGTAGCGGCATTTCCACGTAGTCGAGCATCCGGATTGGCAGCCCTGGCCCGCTCTTACCCGCCCACGCGATCCGAGTACCGAGGAGGTGCGAGAGCTCGCGGTCGGAGAGCGCCGCGATGTTCTGCCCGTCGAAGCTCACGAGGCCCGTGTCCGCGCTCTCCATCCCCGCGGCGATCCGCAACAGCGTCGTCTTGCCCTGCCCGCGCGATCCGAGGACGCAGACCACCTCGCCGACACCTACCTCCAGGCTCGCCCCCTGCAGCACGCGCAGATCCTGCGAGCCGCGCCGGTAGCTCTTGCTGACGCCGCTGAGCGCAAGTAGTTCGCTCATCCCGCCTGCCGATCCACACGAAGTCCCCGCCGATGCTCGTGGAGCGCTCGCCGCTCGGCCTCCTCGCGCAGCTCCTCCAGGTAGCTGCGAAGTTGCGCGAGCTGCGTGATCCGCCCGCCCCAAAACGCCACTTCCCCATGCACGACTCCGCGGTCCATGAGCTCCGACCAGGGCTCATCCGCGAGCGCCCGGCCGCTCGTACTGCCCTGCTCCGCGACCATCCGCTTGCGGATACGGTCGAGCTCGGCAATGCACGCAAGCTCCTCCGAGTGGAGAACGTCGATCAACCGTGGCAGATCGCGCGGCTCGCACAGCGCGATCTTCGCGTGGAGCTCCTCGCGCGATACCGGACCGCTCGTGGCTGTTCGTATCCAGTGGCGAAGGTGCTCAATGCCCTCCTGCGTGGCCTCGTAGGTGACCTCGTCTGCCGCTGTCGGATCTGCCTCGACCACGCGGACGAGCCCTTTCTTCTGTAGCCGTTTGAGTGCGCTGTAGGCGGTGGAGTAGGCGAATCGCGCCGCGGCGAAACGCGTCTCCAGCCGTCGCTCGAGGCTGAAGCCGTGATCGGGCTGCTCGATCACCAGACCCAGCACCGCCTCTCCCGCAGGCAGACCCGTGGTACGCGCACGCGACATCCCATGATGGACGGTACAACACCGGCGTTTGGGCGTCCACCCGAAACTGTCCTCCCCGAAGCTGGTTAGATCAGACGGAGGCTGCTTATGTCGGCAAGTTTCATTTGTACTAATTCGAGGTCCGCCTGTCGCATGGCACGGGAAGCCCCGCCTACACTCGCGTACTCATGAGGGGGAACCGTGGGCTGCTGTGCGTCGCGCTGCTTTTGCCTCTGGCGATTCCGGCGTCTGCGGCTGCGAGCCTCACCTCGGTCAACGAGTACGGCAGCTTGCGGGTGCAGAGCCACAAGGGCTCGACGATCAACGAGAAGGGCCTCGGCTGGGGCACCTTCAACTGCTCCGTGGTGATCGCGCTCACGCTCTCCGGCACGCTCGTCACCGCCAACTACACCGCCTACCTGCGAGGTGGCTCGATCAGCGGCACCGCCACCGCGCACATCCACTCCGCGACCACCAAGGCGGCGGCATTCAGCGGCACGATCTCTCTCAGGCGGGGCACGGGCAGCCGTGCCCGCGCCTCCGGGACCGCTGGCTTCTCGGGCACGATCAATCGCACGACCTACGCGATGACCACGCATATCACCGGCCGGCTGCACCTGTAGATGCACGCGAGACTCGGAGCGCTCGTCGGCGCGGTGGCCATCTTCGCTTGCCCGGCTGGCGCGGCGCAGGCGGTGCAGAGCGCCAGGCTGCAAGTGAGCCTCAGCCCCGAGCGGCTGGGTGCGAGCACCACGATCGCCTTCGACTTTCAGATCACCGCGCCTAACGACGAGTTGCCGTCCGCGCTCACGTTGCTCAAGGTTCGCCTGCCCCCTGGCATGGGCATCGACACAAGCGGCCTCGCGAGATGTAGGCGGGCGTTACTCGTCCATGGGCCGCAAGGCTGCTCGCGCAACTCCCGGGTCGGGACCGGCAGTGTCGACGTCAAGGTTCCGCTCGGGAATGTCATCCGACCCGAGAAGGCAGCGCTCACGGTCTTCAACGGGCCTCGCCAGAGAGGGCACGCGACTCTGCTCTTCTACGCCGCTGGTCGTCTGCCGATCGCGACTCAGCTCGTGTTCAGGGGTGTGATCATCCCAAGCCAGCTCGGCCAGACCATCGAAGCCGCTATCCCCCTCATCCCGACTCTCCCCGAAGCCCCAGACGCAGCGATCGTCGCGATGAGCTCGACTCTTGGCACTCGAGCGCTCGCCTACTACCGGACGGTCGGCCACAGACGCGTGCGCTTTACACCGCGGGGTGCGACCCTACCCGCGCGCTGCCCGGCAGGGGGGTTTCCGTTCTCCGCCTTCTTCGGCTTCAGCGACGCCACTAGTACGGCGGCACCTGCGATCGTCCCCTGTCCCGGCTGAAAGCAGTTCCACCTAGCCTAGTTTCACAAAACTAGGCAGCGAGCACCCGCCGGGAGAAGATCGGCGGCGCCCGATGCGCGCGCCCGCCTCCGAATCCGCCGGGAACCGGACGTCACGCTCGCTGGTGTACGGGCTGACTCTCTTGCGACAGTTCACGGCCGAGGAGCCCGTGCGCGGCATCGCGGAACTGGCGGAGGTCCTCAACGTCAGCCGTCCCACAGCCCACCGCTACGCCTCGACGTGCCTGGAACTCGGCTATCTCGAACAAGCTCCGAGACGTCGCTACAGGCTCGCGCGCCGGGCGGCCGAGCCCGGGCTCGCGATGCTCGGCTCGCTGCCGCTTGCCCGGCGGGCCCAGCCGATCCTCCGCCAGCTCCGCCGAAGTACCGGCCGAACGGCGAGCCTCGCGATCCTCGACGGCGCAGACGTCCTCTACCTGCAAAGACTGTGTGGCTTTGCCCACGGGCAATACGAGCTCGAGAAAGGCCTGGGCGCAGGTACCCGTCGGCCAGCGCGCAGCACCGCGGCAGGCGAGGCGATACTTGCCTCCTCGGACGCGCAGACTCCCGAGCCACGGAGGCTCCACGACGACGGGCTTGTCGTTCTCGACGGAGGACTGCGCGCGGATGCGCGAGGACTCGCGGTCGCGCTTGAGGCGCCCGGCGAACGAACGTGCGCGATCGAAATGACAATGGCCGCCGTTGCCATCAGCGTGGCCGACGCGACCGGCGAGCTGGGCGAGCCGCTACGAGCGGCTGCCACTGCCCTGCAGAGGACGCTCGCCGGAAGCAGTGTCAATCCGTGCGTCACGAGCTGACGCGGTAGGAGACGTCGTTGGGGGACGAGGCGGAGGATCGAGATGAGCCTCGGCCTTTTCCAATCCTGCGCGAGGCGCGCTACTCGCGTTCGCTAGAGCGAGGGCTCGCGATCCTCGGCTGCTTCACGCCCGAGCATCCGATGCTCGGGATCGCCGAGCTTGCCGAGCGGCTCGGCATGAGCCGGCCGACGACGCACCGATACGTCAGCACGCTCGTCTCGCTCGGCTATCTGGAGCAGGATGCCTCACGAAAGTACCGGCTTGCCCTCGGGACCATCGACCTTGGGGCGGGCTTGAGCGCGATGGGGCTGTGTGCGCACGCACGCCCGCATCTAGAAGAGCTCTCCCAACGGAGCGGGCACACGGCGGAGATAGCGGTGCTCGACGGTCTGGAGATCCTGCTGCTCGACCGGGTGCGCGGCAAGCGCACAGGCAGTAACAAGCGACGGGAGAGTGTTGGCGCAGGCTCGCGGCTGCCCGCCTACTGCACGAGCATGGGCAAGGTCTTGCTGGCTTACCTGCCGAAGGGTCTGCGAGAGAAGCTGATCTCGGAAATGGACCTGACAAAGCACGGTCCGCGCACGATCACGAGCAAAGCGGCACTCAGTGGTCAGCTCGAGGACGTAGCAAACGAAGGCTTGGCGATAAACGACGAAGAGCTGATCGAGGGCTCATTCGCGATCGCAGCACCCGTGCGAGAAGAGTCCGGGGATGTGATCGCCGCGGTGGGGCTGGTGGCTTACGGCGGGGCGGTGGACGCCAAGGAGCTTGTGGACCGATACGAAGGCAAGCTCGTCGCGGCGGCCGAGAAGGTGTCCAGGGAGATTGGGTGGCGGGGGGAGACGGGGTAGATAGGTCGGGGGAGTCGCGTCGCGATCAGTCGAAGGCAGATGCGCCTTGTATGCCTGCTATGCCGCCGCGCGGGTGGCATGGCAGCACGCAGTTGGATTGCCGGCCGATCGTCGTTCAGTGAGAGGGGCTTCGGTCAAGGCCCTCGTGTCGCATCCTGTATACGTTGGTATCTCCCGCACCCGACAGCGAGGACCGCACGTGGCCGACTTCCTTGACGATAAGCGCAAAGAGATCACCGACCGGCTGACGAAGCTCAAGCCTGCGGTGGACGAGTTCAACCGGCTCGAGGCAGCCGCGTCGGCCTTGGCAGGCGTGATCGGCTCGGCTGCATCTGAGGCCACCTCAGCCGCCACCGCAGTCGTGACGCGCCGCCGTGGGCCGGGGCGTCCGCGCGGCTCAGGCACTCGCAAAGCTGCGGTGACGGCTAAGAACGCTGCGCCGAAAGTTGCTCGCAAAAAACCAGGTCGGCCCCCAGGACGCAAAAAAGCAGGTCGTCCGCCAGGCGGCACCACCAAAGCCGCCGTTGCTTCCCCGCGACGTCGCGTCGGACGTCGCAAAGGCAGCGGCACGCGCGCCGCTCAAGCGCTCGCGTTGGTGGAGGGACAGCCCGGTATCACAATCCCCGAGCTCGCGGCGAAGATGGACATCAAGCAGAACTACCTCTACCGCGTGCTCCCCGGCCTGGAGAAGGAAAAGAAGGTGGAGAAGAAAGGGCGGGGCTGGCACGCGAAGGTGGCGTGAGGAGCAGCGTCAGCTGAGCGATGATCGAGGCAAGGCGTGTTGCCCGCAGGGGTGCTTTCTTGAATGGTTCGTTTCTAGTTGTCGGCTCCCTTGCCGTCGGAGCCTCCCGTTGTCCGTGGCGTTCCTCACGCAAACTGGTGACTGATCGAGAAGAGGTACGAGTACGGCGTGATCGTCTTACGTGGGAGGGCCGCGACTCCCGTAGCTGTCGAGAGCGCCGAAAGGGTGGCGCCGACGGGTTCGCCCGCAGCGGCGCTTGTTGCTCCGCCGGCGATACCGAGGCCAATCCCGGCGACTGCCGCGATCGCCCTGAGCGGTCCGTGCCTTAGGGTGGGCTGTCTCCGAGTGCTCCCGACAGTTGGGGGTTCGATAGGTCTTTGAGGTCAGACAGGTCCCGCCGATCGGCGGGACCTGTCTGCGCCGTGGCTCAGGCTGCCTCCTTCACCGCCAAAGTGAAGAGGAGCAGAGCCATATGACCAAGGATGACGTGCTGTTCGGCTACCGCCAGCAGTTGTTCGCGGAGGCCGCGAGGACGAACGTCTCGGCAGCGTGCC